>DASTQG010000357.1:0-6934 GCA_035761885.1 Steroidobacteraceae bacterium
ACGCAAGCTTCTCGACATGTCGCCCTCGCAACGGGCCGGTCGCCCGGCAGTTGAGATGGTATCCAACTCGCGTACAATCCGTCGCGCACCTTGGGGTGGTCCTGACTGGGACCTGAGATGCTGAGCGCCAGGCGGCTCATCAGCGAACCCGTTGAACCTGATCCGGTTAGTACCGGCGTAGGGAGCAGGTCGATGACAGCCAAAGCCATTTCCTGGGCGCCCGTCCTTCTCGGGGCGGCGCAGATTTTTCCG
Source organism: Steroidobacteraceae bacterium (assembly GCA_035761885.1). GTDB lineage: Bacteria > Pseudomonadota > Gammaproteobacteria > Steroidobacterales > Steroidobacteraceae > DASTQG01. Next base: position 253 of record DASTQG010000357.1, read on the forward strand.
TGTCATGCCGTGCGGGCCGCGGATGCGCCCGAGCTGGGCGAGATCGTCGTCACCGCCGCTTTGCGGCCGGAGCCGGCGAGCTCGGTTCCCACCAGCGTGAGCGTTCTCACCGAGCGCACGCTGCGTGAATCGGGCGTGCAGCATTTTCAGGACGTGCTGCCGCTCGTCCCGAACCTCAACTGGGCGGCCGCGAGCTCGCGACCGCGCTATTTCCAGCTGCGCGGCATCGGCGACCTGGAGCAATACCAGGGCGCGCCGAATCCGTCCGTTGCCTTCCTGGTGGATGACATCGATCTGAGCGGCGTCGGCATGCCGGCGACGCTCTTCGACGTGCAGCAGCTCGAAGTGCTGCGCGGACCGCAGGGCACGCGCTACGGTGCGAACGCGCTGGCCGGGTTGATCCAGGTGCGGACCGCGCCGGCGACACCAGCTTTCGAGGCGGGCACGGAGGCGACGGTCGGGGAGAACGACACGCGCGCGATCGGCGGCATGATCGGCGGCGCCATTCCAGGTACGAGCACGGGCGCGGTGCGCCTGGTCGCGCAGAGCTACGAGAGCGATGGCTTCCGGCGCAATGCGTTCCTGGGGCGCGACGACACGAACGGCCGGGACGAGAGCACCGCGAGGCTGAAGGCGAGCATCGGCAGCGCGGAGGCCTTCAGCGCGGACTTCACGGCGTTGTACGTTGACCTCGACAACGGTTACGACGCCTTCGCGATCGACAATTCGCGGGTCACGCAGTCCGACGACCCCGGCAAGGACGCGCAACGCACAGTGGGTGGCGCCGCCCGTCTGCGCTGGGCGGGCAAGGCGTTCGACGTCGTCAGCATCACCTCGTATGCCGATTCGGATATCGAGCATTCCTTCGACGGAGACTGGGGCAACGATGCGTTCTGGGCGCCGTTCGACCCATACGATTTCACGTCCGTGACGTTGCGCGAGCGCCGCACGCTCGCTCAGGACGTGCGCGTGCTCTCGCCGACGCTGGATAGTTCCGCGCTCGCCTGGCTGGTCGGTGTGTATGGCAGGCAGCTCGAGGAAAGCAATGGGCAGGTCGATGTCTTCAACGGGGAGACTCTGCGCGACCTCGAGAGCGCCTTCGAGTCCCGCAGCGCCGCGCTCTACGGCCAGCTCGACTGGCGCGTGGTGTCGCAACTGGACGTGAGCCTGGGCGTGCGCTTCGAGCGCCGCTCCGCCGAGTACGACGACAATGAAGGACCGTCGTTCGATCCCACCGAGGACATGGTGGGCGGGCACGTCTCGGCCGAGTGGCGTCTGGCCGCGCAGCACACGGGCTACGCGACTCTGGCGCGTGGTTACAAGAACGGCGGTTTCAATGTCGGTGCGGTGGTCACCGAGGAACGCCGGCAGTTTCGCCCCGAGTACCTGTGGAACCTCGAGACCGGCCTCAAGTCCCGCTGGCTCTCAGGCGTGCTGGAGACGGACGTGGCGCTCTTCTACATGCGCCGCCGGGACCAGCAGGAGCAGACTTCGTTCCAGGTCGATCCCACCGATCCGCTCACCTTCGTCTTCTACACGGACAATGCGGCGAAGGGCGAGAATTACGGAGCGGAAGGCACGCTGCGCTGGCGCGCCAGCGACACCGTGCGGATCGATGCAACGCTCGGCCTTCTCGAGGCGCGGTACCTGGAGTACGAGCGCCCGGATGCGGATCTCGGTGGGCGCGACCAGACGCACGCACCGAACTGGCAGTACTCGCTGGGCTTCACTTACCAGCATCCGCTCGGCTTCATGGCGCACGCCGACGTCGCGGGGCGCGACGGCTTCTATTTCAGCGCGACCGATTCCGAGCGCGAGTCGGCAGCCACCTTCGTCAACCTGCGCGTGGGTTACGAAGCCGAACGCTGGGCGGCGTACCTGTGGGGGGCGAACGTCCTCGACGAGGAGTACAGCCAGCGCGGCTTCTTCTTCGCCAACGAGCCGCCCGACTTCATACCCGAGCGCTACACCCAGGCCGGCGATCCCCGCCAGCTCGGCGCCACCTTCATCTACCGATTCGAGTAAAGAGACATGAGCAAGCCAGGATTCGAGACCGGCGTCGAAATCAGCCTGTATCCGCTCGCGGAGCAATTCATTCCGCCGATCCAGGCGTTCATCGATCGCCTGAACACGCACGCAGGGCTGAAGGTGGTCACCAACAGCATGAGCACGCAGGTATTTGGCGATTACGACCGTGTGATGGAGGTGCTCACGCGCGAGATGCGGGCAACCTTCGCGCAGGGCGGCAAGGCGGTGTTCGTGATGAAGGTTCTCGGCCCGCTGTCGCACGCCTGAGCAGCGGCCGTGGCGGAGTTCCTGCAAGGTCTGTCAGCGGAGCTCGCGGCGTCCGGTTCGCCGGAATGGCTTGCGGTCTTCCTCGGTCTGGCATACCTCATCCTCGCTGCGCGCCTGAGCCTTTGGTGCTGGCCCGCGGCGTTCGTCAGCTCAGCGATCTATCTCGCACTCTTCTTCGAGCGCCAGCTCTACCAGCAGGCGCTGCTGCAGGTCTTCTACGTGGTCATGGCGGTCTACGGTTTCGCGCAATGGCGCAGGGGCCTGCGCGAGCCGGGCGAGCCTGTCCATCGTTGGAGCCTGCGTCAGCACGCGCTCGCGATCGGAGCCATTGCACTGCTCACGATCGTCACCGGCGCGCTGGAAGCGCGCTATACCGACGCGCCGATGCCGTACCTGGACGCCTTCACGACCTGGGGCAGCGTCCTGACGACGTGGATGGTCACGCGGCGCGTGCTCGAGAACTGGCTGTACTGGATCGTGGTGGACGGCGTGCTGGTCCATGTCGCTCTCGCTTCGGGCCTCATTCCGACCGCCGGGCTGTTCCTCGTCTACATCGGCATCGTGATCGCCGGCTACTTCTCGTGGCGCCGGCTGCAGCTGCGGCACTCGCCGGTGGCGGCGTGACTTCGCAGGCGCCACAGCTCGACCCGTTGTCGGCGTTGCCCCCGGCCGCTCGCGACCTCTTGTGCGCGCAATTCGGATCGACCGCTGCCCGGGCGAGCATCGAGCCCGTGCCGCAGACCACCAATTTCGTTGCGCGTGTGCTCGTCGGCGACGAGGCTTACGCCCTGCGCGCGCCACGCGTGTCCGACGCCGTGACGCTGGTGGACCGCGAATCGGAACTGGCGATCCTGGAAACGGCGGCGGCAGCGGGGATCGCGCCGCGCGTGATCGCGGGCAATCCGCATACCGGCGCACTGCTCACGCGCTGGATCGCCGGCAAACCCTGGACGCTCGAAAGGACGACACACGACGACGCGCTGCGTCTCGTCGGCGATCTCTGCCGCACGCTGCATGCGTTGCCAGTGCCCGCGCGCGCGCGCCGCATCGACCTGCGGGCGCTGATCGATGAATACGCGCTGCAGCTCGAGCGCGGCCTCGCAACGTTGCCGCGGCGGGGGTTCCTGCGCGAAGCCGCCGAGGTGGCACTCGCCCTGCGCCCCGCGATGCTCGCGACGCTGCAGGATCTGCCGACGCTCGGGCGCGCGCTGTGCCACAACGATCTGCATCACCGCAACATCGTGGACGACGGGCGGCTGTGGTTGCTCGACTGGGAGTACGCCGGCGAGTGCGAGCGGCTGTTCGACCTGGCGAGCTACGCGGCCCAGAACGACCTGGACGAGCGGCGCACCGCGCGATTTCTCGAGCTTTGCAGCGTTTCCGGGGCCGCTGCCGCGCGCTTCGGGGAATGGCGCCGGGTGTTCCACCATGTCGCGCTGGGATGGCTCGTCGCATCGCTGCTCGCAGCGCCCTCGCACCTCGGGACAGCGCCAGCCTCGCTGTCGTGGCTGATGGAGCGATTGGACGGCTGAGTGAGCGCGAGTAGCCGCGCGCGCGACCTTTCGGCAGACTAGGCCTCTTTTCACGAGGCGCACGTTTTCATGGCTCAGATGAAGGTCGTCGACCGGGACGGGAACGAACACGCCGTCGAGGCCAGGCCGGGCCTCAAGGTCATGGAGACCCTGCGTGAGCTCGAATTCGGCGTCGCGGCGATCTGCGGTGGCATGTGCTCGTGCGCGACCTGCCACGTCTACATCGACCCCGAGTGGCTCGCGCGCCTGCCCCGCAAGCAGTCGGACGAGCAGGAGCTGCTCTCCGAGCTGTCGCACTACAAGGACAATTCGCGCCTGAGCTGCCAGGTCGAGTTCACCGATCAGCTCGACGGCCTGAACGTCACGATCGCACCCGACGAGTGAGCCCGCCATGACCGAAACTGTCCTGTTCGACCGGCGCGGCCCCGTTGCGCTGATCACCCTCAACCGGCCCGACAACGCCAACACCCTGCATCTGCCCATGGCGCGCGAGTTGCTGGCGGCGGCGATCCGCTGCGCCGGCGACGCTTCGGTGCGCGCCGTCGTGCTCACCGGCGCGGGCAAGCATTTCTGTTTCGGCGGCGACCTGCGCGGGATGATGAGCGAAGGCACGGACGTCGAGCCGTACCTGCTCGAGCTCACCTCGATTCTGCATGCCGCGATCAGCCAGTTCGCGAGCATGCGCGCACCCGTGATCGCCGCCATCAATGGGACGGCGGCGGGTGCGGGCATCGGCCTGGTGGCGGCGGCGGATCTCGCCATCGCGGGACAAAGCTCGAAGTTCGCGCTCGCCTATACGTCGGTCGGCCTCACGCCGGATCTCAGCTGCTCGTTCACCTTGCCGCGCATCGTGGGCCTGCGTCGGGCGATGGAGCTGATCCTCACCAATCGCACGCTCACGGCGGAGGAAGCGCTCTCCTGGGGCCTGGTGAACCAGGTCGTCGCGGACGGCGAGCTCCTGGTGAACACCGCGCTCGAGCTGGGCAACCGGCTGGCCGCGGGACCCACGGAAGCGTTCGGCCAGGTGAAACGCCTGATGGCGCATTCTCTGCCCGGGCTCGAAAGCCAGATGGCACTGGAAGGCCGGACCATCGCCGCCCTCGCGGCCGGTGCGGAAGGCCGCGAGGGCATCACCGCCTTCCTCGAAAAGCGCAAGCCGAAGTTTCCCGCATGAGCGTGCCGGCTGCGGTCGCGGCGCTGGCGCCGGAGCTGACCCGCATCCGGCAGGACCTGCATCGCCATCCGGAGCTCGCGTTCGAGGAAACCCGCACCGCCGGGCTGGTGGCGCGCGAGCTGGAGCGCTACGGCCTGGAGGTTTCCCGCGGATTGGCTCGCACCGGCGTGGTCGGAACGCTGCGCTGCGGCTCGAGCGCGCGCGCGATCGGATTGCGCGCCGACATGGACTGCCTGCCGCTCACCGAGCTGAACGAGTTCGCGCATCGCTCTTCTCATCCGGGCCGCATGCACGGTTGTGGCCACGATGGGCACACGGCGATGCTGCTCGGCGCCGCGCGGCATCTCGCTGCCACGCGCCGTTTCGACGGCGTGGTGCATTTCATCTTTCAGCCCGCGGAGGAACTGGCGGGCGGCGGCAAGGTGATGGTGGCCGAGGGACTCTTCGATCGTTTTCCCGTGCAAGCCGTGTACGGCATGCACAACCTGCCGGGCCTGCCCGCCGGTCGGTTCGCGATGCGCGTGGGTCCCATCATGGCGGCCATAGACGAATTCGACATCGTGGTGCGCGGGGAGGGCGGGCACGCCGCGCTCCCGCATCGTGCGGTGGACCCCGTCCTGGTTCAGGCGCACCTGGTCACCGCGTTGCAGAGCATCGTGTCGCGCCAGCTCGATCCCATCGACAGTGCGGTACTGAGCGTGACGCAGGTGCACGGCGGCGACGCCTACAACGTCATTCCCGAAAGCGTCGTGTTGCGTGGAACGTTGCGCAGTTTTCGCGCCGACGTGCGCGAGCGTGCGGAACGTGCCCTGCGTCGCATCAGCGAGCAGGTGTGCGATGCGTTCGGGGCGCGCGCCGAGATCCGCTACACGCAGCTCTACCCGGCGACGGTCAACACCGCGCACGAAACCCTGCGGGCGGCGAGCGCCGCGGCGCGCGTGGTGGGGGAGGGCAGTGTCGATACGGAGACGCGGCCGCTCATGGCGTCGGAGGACTTTGCGTACATGCTCCAGGCGCGGCCCGGCGCGTACATCTTCATCGGCAACGGCGCGGGCGAGGGCTCGTGCATGCTGCACAGCCCGCGCTACGACTTCAACGACGAGATCCTCGCGCTCGGCGCCGCGTACTGGAGCGCGCTGGTGGAGCAGGAGCTGGCGTGAGCAGGTACCGGACTTTGCAATATTGCAAAGTCCGGTACCTTAGCCTACTTCGGGCGCTCGCCTTTCTCTTTCAGTTCCTTCAGCTTCTCGCCGAGATACTGGACGACGCGCTTGTCGCGCTCGGTTTCCTTGTGCACGAGGAAGCTGATCGCCATGCCCTCGAGCAGGTAGTGCGACAGGTCGAGCGCCAGGTCGAACTCCTCGCCCTTGGGCCAGTCCGGGAACACTTCGAGGGCGGTGCGGTGCCATTCGCGCTCGAACGCTTCCTGCGCCGGCCGCAGGATCGCGGCGAGCTCGGGGTCCGTGCGCGCGGCGACGGACAGCTCGAAGAACGCGACGAACATCGGATGCTTGGCGTGCGCCCAGTACGCCTCGACGCTCTGCGCGACGCGATCGCCGCCCGGCGCGGCGCGTTGCGCGGACTTGCGAAAGGCGCGCAGGCGTTTCGCATGCAGGTGCTCCACCGCGGCGCGCACGATGTCTATCTTGGAAGGAAAGTGATGCAGCATCGCGCCGCGCGA
>DASTQG010000358.1:0-3772 GCA_035761885.1 Steroidobacteraceae bacterium
CAAGCACGCCATCAAGAACGTCGACCTCGACATCGCCCGCAACCAGGTGATCGCGATGATCGGTCCTTCGGGCTGCGGCAAGTCGACGTTCCTGCGCTGCCTGAACCGCATGAACGACACCATCGAGACGGCGCGCGTCACCGGCCGCATCGCGCTCGAGGGCCGCGACATCTACGAACGCAAACAGGACGTGGTGCAGCTGCGCGCCCGCGTCGGCATGGTGTTCCAGAAGCCGAACCCGTTCCCCAAGTCCATCTATGACAACGTGGCCTATGGGCCGAAGATCCACGGCCTGGCCGCGGATCGCGTCGAGCTGGATGAGATCGTGCAGACCAGCCTGTCGCGGGCGGGCCTGTGGGAGGAAGTGAAGGATCGGCTGGCACAGCCGGGAACCAGCCTCTCCGGTGGCCAGCAGCAGCGCCTGTGCATCGCCCGCACCATCGCGGTGAATCCTGAAATCATCCTCATGGACGAGCCGTGCTCGGCGCTCGACCCGATCGCCACGGCGCGCATCGAGGACCTGATCGACGAATTGCGCGCGAGCTACGCGATCTGCATCGTCACGCATTCCATGCAGCAGGCCGCGCGCGTTTCGCAGCGCACGGCCTACTTCCACCTCGGCGATCTCATCGAGGTGGGGGAGACCGACCGCATCTTCACCAACCCCCGCCACAAGCTCACCGAGGATTACATCACCGGCCGCTTCGGGTGAGACTGCGATGAGCGAGCTGAGCGAGGGGCACATCGTCCGCGGCTACGACGTCGACCTGGCCGCGCTGCGCATGAAGCTGCTCGAGATGGGCGGCCTGGTGCTGGACCAGGTCAAGTGCGCAGTGCGCGCGCTCACGCACGCGGACGCCGACCTCGCCCGCCGGGTGATCGCGCGCGAGCAGGAAGTGAACGAGTACGACCTGCACATCGAGGAAGACAGCATCGCGCTGATCGCGCGCAGGCAACCGATGGGCAGCGACCTGCGCATCGTCATCTCCATCGCGCGCGCGGTCGCCGACCTGGAGCGCATCGGCGACGAGGCCAAGAAGATCGCCCGCTACGCCGCCGGCGAGAGCGTCGAGCACCCATCGCCGCCCTCGGGGAAGCTCGCGCGCGATGCGCGCAACATGTCTCGCCTCGCGCTGGCGATGCTGCGCGATGCGCTCGATTCGTTCGATCGCATGGATCCGCGGGTCGCGGCCGAGATCTCGCGCCGCGACGTGGAGCTGAACGCCGAGTTTCAGGCGGCCCTGCGCCACCAGGTGACGCTGGTCATGGAGGATCCGCGCAGCCTGCAGGCGACGCTTGCCGCGGTGTTCGTGCTCAAGGCGCTGGAGCGCGTCGGCGATCACGCCAAGAGCATTGCCCGCCACGTGGTCTACCTGGTGCAGGGGCGCGACGTGCGCCACGAAGACACGGCGGTGCTCGCGGCGCTGAACGATCCGCCCCGGGATGCATCCAGCGCCTGAAGTAACAAAGCGGTAGCAGAGCGGTGTCGCGCCGCGCGTTCGTGACCCGAATGTGACCCGCCGGCCACCGACCTCAAGACTAGCGATTCCTAGCATGAGCCTCGGCTTTCATCACTCGAGGTCTCACTCCCGTGTCCCGTCACACCCAGCTGCGCCTTGCGGCGCTGGCCGTCAGCCTCCTCGTCACCGCCCTCACCAGTCCGCTCGCGCGAGCGCAGGATCAATCTCCCGCGCAGAAACAGGAGGAGCTCGAGCAGCGCATCAGCATCCTCGAACGCAAGCTCGAGAACGCCGAAGAGGAGGCCGCGACACGTGCGAAGAGCGGCGCGACGGTCAGTGCGGGTGAGCGCGGCTTCAGCATCCGCTCCAACGACGGACAGTACGACCTGAAGCTGCGGTTGCTGGCGCAGGCGGACTGGCGCTCGGTCCTCGATGCCGAGCCCGCTTTCAACGATGCGTTCCTCATCCGTCGCGCACGTCCGACCTTCGAAGCCCAGCTCGGCAAGTACGTCGCCGCACGGCTCACGCCGGAGTTCGCCGGCGCGAGCGCAACGGTCGTCGATGCCTGGGTGGACCTCAAGCTGTCGCCGCTGTTCACTATCCGCGCCGGCAAGATGAAAGGGCCTGTGGGGCTGGAGCGCCTGCAGTCCGGGGGCAGCACGCTGTTCATCGAGCGCGCGTATCCGACCGAGCTTGCACCCAATCGCGACATCGGCCTTGCGCTCACGGGCGACTACAACGGCGGTGTCTTCCAGTACACGGCGGGCATCTACAACGGCACCGCGGACGGGCGCGATGCGGCGGCGAGCGACGTCGACGACAAGAAGGAGGTTGCGGCCCGGGTGTTTTTCGAACCCTTTCGCAACGAGCCGGGGCTGTTGCAGGGGCTGGGATTCGGCGTCGCGGGCAGCAGTGGCAGCAAATTCGGAACCAGCGTGGGAACGAGCGGAGTCCTGCCCCAGTACCGCACTCCGGTGCAGACGACGTTCTTCCAGTACGCGACCGGAGTCGCGGCGTCGGGCGCACATGATCGGGTGACCGCGAACCTTCAGTACTACCGCTATGGCTTCGGGCTCATCGGCGAGTGGATCGAATCGAGCCAGGAGGTGAGCCTCGCCGCGAACCAGGCGAAGCTCGATCACACCGCGTGGGCCGCCTCCGCGAGCTACGTACTCACGGGCGAGGACACCGGCTTTCGCGGCGTTGCGAAGCCTGCGAAGCCTTTCGGTACCGGGCCGGATTCGGGCTGGGGTGCGTTCGAGGTCGTGCTGCGCGCCACGGAGCTCGATGTCGATGACGCCGCGTTCGCGGGGTTCGCAAGTGCGGCCACGCAGGCGAGCAACGCACTGACGTACGCAGCGGGCCTCAACTGGTACGTCACCACCAACGCGAAGATCATGGTGAACTACACGCACACGAGCTTCGAAGGCGGCGCGGCGGGTGGAGCGGACCGCGCGGACGAGAAAGGGATCCTCGCGCGCTTCCAGCTCAACTACTGAGGCGGTACCGGACTTTGCGATTCTGCGATTCCCGGTGGGAATTGCAGAATTGCAATGTCCGGTACCTGATTTCCGACTTCAGCCTGCCGGTGTCTTGCCGTTCACCTTGTCGAGTCCCGCGCGCAGGGCACCGGCCCACTTGTTGAGGGCCACGCGCAGGTCGGCCGTGTTGGTCACGCGGTTGGTGACCTGCATCATGCCGAACTCCTGGCCCTCTTCCTTGTCGACCACGCGCGCCAGCAGCTCGCCGGTCGTCGAGTCGCGCAATTCCATCACCAGCGTGATCCGGCCGGAGTCGGTGGTGTAGACGCGCGAGCGGCTGGCGCTCATCGTGTCCGGTGCGTTGATGTAGATGTCCACGAGGGCTGAATCGACGCGCAGCACGTCTTCGCCCGGCTCCGTGGCGAGCTTGTAGCCGCCCGCGCCCAGGCTTGCCTCGAACGACTTGCGAAACTCCGTGGCGATACCGGTCTTGATCTCCTCGATATCGCGCGCGTTCAGGCGCGAGCCGAGCGAAGCCGCGGTGCTCTGGTTCGGATCCCAGTTCTTCGAGAACGCCACCTGTGGTTGCGTCAGCAGTACCTGCTGGTAATGCTTGAAGGTCACGTTCGGCTTCACGTAGACCGCATCCAGGTTCTTCTGCTCGCGCAGCTCCAGGCCGTCCCATTCCTTCGCGGCTTCGCGAGTGGGCTTCGTGCAGGCGAGCAGTGCTGCGCAGCTCACGGCGAGGACGGCGATCGCGGTTCTGATTTTCATCGTTCCTCCGAGGGTCTTCCGGCGCGGGCCATGAATCGGCCACAAATCATAGTCCAG
>DASTQG010000359.1:0-9719 GCA_035761885.1 Steroidobacteraceae bacterium
GGCGCTGAAAGTTCAGGAGTTGCGTGTTGAGCGGCGTGCCTTCCGGCACGAAGTACGCTTCGCGCGCGCGCGCGAGCTCCACCAGCGCCTCGCGCGTCAGGCGTCCGCGCACCAGCTCGCGGGCCACGACCTTCATGTGCAGGATGCCGACGATCTTGTCGAGCTCGCCTTCGTAAACGGGCATGCGCGTGTGCTGCGACTGGCGCAGCTGCGCGAGGATGTCGTCCCAGTCGTCGTTGAGATCGAGGCCCACCACCTCGTTGCGCGGGACCATGATGTCGTCGACGGTCACCTTCTCGAGATCGAGAATGCTCAGCAGCATCTGCTGGTGGCGCTGCGGCACCATCAAGCCGGCTTCGGCCACCACGAGCCGCAGTTCCTCCACGCCGAGCGAGTGTTCGCTCACCTGCTGCTTGGAAACGCCGATCAGGCGCAGGAATCCGTTCGCCAGCTTGTTGGCGGACCACACCATCGGCCAGCTGAGCCACACCAGCGGCCAGTAGATGTACACGGCGGGCAGTGCCATGCGTTCCGGACGCACGGCGGCATAGATCTTCGGTGCGAGCTCACAGAATACGACCGTGAACAGTCCGAGCCCGAGCGCGGTGGCGGCGACCAGCCCATCCCCGCCGTAGCGCTGTGCGATCAGCGTCGCGACGGTCGGCGCGGCCATGGTGGTGAGCGTGATCCAAAGCAGGTTCACGCCCAGCCAGCGGTCCGGGTTGCGAGTGAGCTTCTCGGCGAGCTGCGCCGAGCGGTCGCCCGCGGTCGCCCGGCTGCGCAGGCGGTAGCGGTTCACCGTGAGCAGCGCCACCTCCGTGCCGGCGAAGAAAGCGACCAGCAGGAGCAGCCCCAGCACGTACGCGATGAGGACGAGTGTCGGTTGTTCGCTCATGGACTTGCGTCACCCGGACGTTGCAAGGACCTCTTATTCTGCCTGTGAGCGGACCTTCCGCGCGAAATGCCGCGAAGCGGCGGGCGACGCTCCCTATAATCCGCGCACCATGTTCGACAAGCTCACCCAGAGGCTCGGCGCCACCCTCGACAGCGTGCGCGGCCGCGGCCGCATCACGGAAGAAAACGTCACCGACGCCCTGCGCCAGGTGCGCATGGCGCTGCTGGAAGCCGACGTTGCGCTCCCGGTGGTGAAATCCTTCATCGACGCGGTGAAGGCGCGCGCGGTGGGCACCGAAGTGACGCGCAGCCTCACCCCAGGCCAGGCCTTCATCAAGATCATCCACACCGAGCTCGTGTCGGTGATGGGAGAACCGAGCCAGGGCCTGAACCTGCGCGTGCCGGCGCCGATCGTGATCCTGCTGGCGGGCCTGCAGGGCGCCGGCAAGACCACGACTGCCGGCAAGCTCGCCGGCTGGCTCATGTCGCAGAACAAGAAGCGCGTGCTGCTCGCGAGCGCGGACATCTACCGCCCGGCGGCGATCCTGCAGCTCGAGAGGCTCGCACAGCAGCTCGAAGCCACCTTCCACCACGGCAGTGCGGGGCGCACGCCGGAGCGCATCGCGGCCGACGCACTGGCGCAGGCACGGCAAGGGCTGTTCGATGCGCTGATCGTCGATACGGCCGGCCGACTGCACGTCGACGACGAGATGATGGCGGAGGTGAAGCGCATCGATGGCGTGCTGTCGCCCAACGAGCGCCTGTTCGTGGTGGACAGCATGGCCGGCCAGGACGCGGTCAACGCCGCGCGTGCGTTCGGAGCGGCGCTGGAGCTCACCGGCGTGATCCTCACCAAGGCCGACGGCGATGCGCGCGGCGGCGCGGCCCTGTCCGTGCGCCAGATCACCGGCAAGCCGATCCTGTTCCTGGGTGTCGGCGAGAAGATCGACGCCCTGGAGACCTTCAACCCCGAGCGCGTCGCCTCGCGCATCCTGGGGATGGGCGATGTCCTGGGGCTGGTCGCGCAGGTCGAGCAGCAGGTCGATCGCGAGCAGGCGGAGAAGCTCGCGCGCAAGATCACCAAGGGCAAGGAGTTCGATTTCACGGATCTGCGCGAGCAGCTCGGTCAGCTCCAGCAGATGGGGGGTCTCAATGCCCTCCTGGACAAGCTGCCGGCCCAGCTCACGGCCAAGGCGGGGGCAGCGGGTCAGATGGACGACCGCCAGATCCGCCGCCAGATCGCCATGATCAATTCCATGACCCCCCGGGAACGGCGCCGCCCCAACCTCATCGACGGCTCCCGCAAGCGCCGGATCGCGACCGGGGCAGGGGTGCAGGTTCAGGACGTCAACCGCCTGCTCAAGCAGTTCCTGCAGATGCAGAAGGCGATGAAGCAGTTCTCCAAGGGGGGCCTGCGCAAGATGCTGCGGGGGATGGGGGGTCGGATGCCCCCCTTCTGAGGGGCGGCACGACGGAAAAATTTCCCCTAGAGACAGAGTTTTGAGTAGAATCCGCGCCTCGTTTTTGGGCCCCCTTTTCGGCCCGAAGTCCTCCAAGCTGATGGTGAAGTGATGGTGACGATTCGTTTGACGCGCCGGGGCGGCAAGAACCAGCCTTTCTATCATGTCGTGGTCACCGACAAGCGGCGCCGGCAGGGCGGCAACAGCATCGAGCAGGTGGGTTTCTTCAACCCGCGTGCGACGGGCGGCGAAACCCGCATCCGCCTCGACCTGGGCCGCATCGACTATTGGACCGGCCAGGGCGCGCAGGTCTCGGACCGCGTCAAGACGCTGGTTGCCGGGTATCGCAAGCAGGCGGCCGCCTGACACGAGTGCCGTGAGTGCCGCGGGCTCCGCCTCACGGCGGGTGGTCCTCGGCAGGATCACGGGAGTTTTCGGAATCAAGGGCTGGGTCAAGGTCCAGTCGTTCACCGACCCCGCCGAGTCGATCCTGAATTTTCGCGAATGGCAGCTCGAGCAGCGCACGGCGCGCCGGGCAGTCGAGGTTCGCGAAGGGCGCCGCCACGGAACGCAGGTGGTGGCGCACCTGGCCTCGTTCGATGACCGCGATGCCGCCGCCGCGCTGGTGGGGGCGGAGATCTCGGTGGCGAGAGAGAGCCTGCCGCCGCTCGCGTCGCGCGAGTACTACCAGGCAGACCTGATCGGTCTGACGGTGCGCGACATGGCGGGGGGCGTGCTCGGTCGGATCGACCATTTCGTCGATGCGCCGGCGCACGCGGTGATGGTGGTCGTCGGTGGCGGGCGTGAATCGTGGGTGCCCGCGATACCGCCGTACCTGCGCCGGGTGGATCTCGCGCAGGGCGAGGTGCTGGTGGACTGGCAACCGGGCGACGCGCCCGAAGGGCAGGACACGTGAGCGCCGCGGCCATGCATTTCGAGGTCGTGACGCTGTTTCCGGACATGGTCCGGGACGCGCTGCGATTCGGCGTCACCTCTCGCGCGCTGGCGCGCGGTCTGGTGACGCTGGGGTTTCAGGATCCGCGCACGTTCACGACGGACGTGCATCGCACGGTCGACGATCGGCCGTACGGCGGCGGACCCGGCATGGTGATGAAGGTGGAGCCGCTGCGCGAAGCGATTCGCGCCGCGCGCGCCAACGCTCCGGCAGGCGCCAGGGTGGTGTACCTGTCGGCGCAGGGCCGACTGTTCGATCAGTCGGTGGCGCGCGAGCTGCTCGCGACGAAGTCGCTGGTGCTCGTGTGCGGGCGCTACGAGGGCGTGGACGAGCGCCTGATCGAAGCGCACGTGGACGAGGAGCTGTCGATCGGCGACTACGTCGTGAGCGGCGGTGAGCTGCCGGCTCTGGTGGTGATCGACGCGCTGACGAGGCTGGTGCCGGGAACGCTGGGCGATGACGAATCCGCGCAACAGGATTCGTTCGCCGCGGGATTGTTGGACTGGCCGCACTACACGCGGCCGGAAGAGATAGACGGGCGGCGCGTGCCGCCGGAGCTGGTGAACGGCAACCACGCGGCCATACGCCGCTGGCGGCTGAAGCAGGCGCTGGGCAGGACCTGGCGCCGGCGCCCCGAGCTCCTGGCGCGCGTGACGCTCGACGAGGAGCAGCGCGGGCTGCTCGCCGAGTACATCGAAGAGTTTGGTAAGGAACGAACGTCATGAACAAGATCATCCAGCAGCTGCAGGCCGAGCGCGCCACGCGCAAGGTGCCCGACTTCTCTCCCGGCGACACCGTCGTGGTTCAGGTGAAGGTCATCGAGGGTGACCGCGAGCGCACCCAGGCCTACGAGGGCCTCGTCATTGCCAAGCGCAATCGCGGCTTCAACTCCTCGTTCACGGTGCGCAAGGTGTCGCACGGCGAAGGCGTGGAGCGCGTGTTCCAGACGTACAGCCCCTCGATCAGCGAGATCCAGGTCAAGCGTCGCGGCAACGTGCGCCGCGCCAAGCTCTACTACCTGCGCGACCTCTCGGGCAAGGCTGCCCGCATCGAAGAGAAGGTCTGAAGAAATTGCTCCCGGCTGCGCGCGGCTCTGCGGCCGCGCGGCGCCGGCGGAACAAACCGGGGGACTGTCCCACGAAAAGGGGACTGTCCCCTTTTTTTTGGTAACGAGGACGCTCGCACCATGAATGCCGCGCGCACACTGGGATGGCTCGCCGCTCCCGCCCTGGGTTTCGCTTCGGCCTCCGCGCTCGCGGATGCGGCCGACGTGGTACGCCAGCTGAAGGCTCCCGAGGGCTTCGAGATCTCGGTCTGGGCCGACAACGTGGCCGGTGCGCGATCCATGGCGCGCGGCGAGGGCGGCACCGTGTTCGTCGGCACGCGTGGCGCGGGCATCGTCTACGCGGTTGTGCCGCCCAAAGGTGATGCGCCCGCGCGCGTGCTCAAGGTCGCCTCCGGACTCAACTCGCCGAACGGCGTCGCGGTGCGCGGTGACGCGCTGTACGTCGCCGAGATCAATCGCATCCTGCGCTACGACGGCATCGAGCGTCAGCTGCAGAAGCCGCCCGCGCCCGTGGTGGTGACCGAGGCTCTGCCCTCCGACCGCCATCACGGCTGGAAGTACATCGCATTCGGTCCGGACGGCAAGCTCTACGTTCCCGTCGGAGCACCCTGCAACGTGTGCGAGTCGCAGGACCACGCGCTCATCCTGCGCATGAATGCCGACGGCAAGCAGCGCGAGGTGTTCGCGCGCGGCGTGCGCAACACCGTCGGTTTCACGTGGCATCCGGGCACGAAGGAACTGTGGTTCACCGACAACGGCCGCGACTGGCTGGGTGACGATCGGCCCTCCGACGAGCTGAACCGCGCTCCGCGCATGGGAATGCACTTCGGCTTTCCGTTCTGCCACGCCGGCGACGTTCCCGATCCGGAGTTCGGCAGCAGCGGCAAGTGCTCGCAGGCCACACCGCCCGCA
Source organism: Steroidobacteraceae bacterium (assembly GCA_035761885.1). Taxonomy (GTDB): domain Bacteria; phylum Pseudomonadota; class Gammaproteobacteria; order Steroidobacterales; family Steroidobacteraceae; genus DASTQG01. The sequence goes on from DASTQG010000359.1 coordinate 5,288, forward strand.
TACAAGCTCGGCGCGCACGTCGCGGCGCTCGCCGTGAAGTTCTACGGCGGCGAGATGCTGCCCGCGCAGTACCGGGGCCAGATGCTGATCGTCGAGCACGGTTCCTGGAATCGCAGCACCCGCGTCGGCTACCAGCTGTCGTGGGCGCGCCTGGACGGCAATCGCGTCGTCGCCTACGAGCCGCTGGTCACGGGCTGGAACCAGCCGGAGTCCGTGGTGGGACGACCGGTGGACCTGCTGGAGCTGCCGGACGGTTCGCTCCTGGTGTCCGACGACGCGGTAGGCGCGATCTACCGCATCACGTATCGTGGAGCCGGCTGAGGCTCAACGGGGAAATTCATGGCGATCGGTTCGGCAATCCTCTCGGTGTTCCGCTTCATCTGGCGTGCGCTCGACGGGCTGCGCAAGGTCCTGCACCTGGTGCTCCTGCTGTTCCTGTTCCTGATCCTGCTGGCGATGATGAGCACCTCGATCCCGATCGTCCCGGGCCGGGCGGCACTGGTGCTCGACATCCAGGGTCCGATCGTGGAGCAGTACAGCGGCGATCCGCTCGAACGCGCGCTCGGCCGCGCCGCCGGCCAGATAGAGACCGAAACGCGCCTGCGCGACATCCTCGACGCGATCGACGCGGCGACGGACGACGATCGCATCAAGCTCATCGTGCTGGACCTCAAGGACATGGCGGGCGGGGGCCTGAGCAAGCTGCAGGACGTCGGCGCCGCGCTGAGCAAGTTCCGCAAGGGCGGCAAGAAGGTCATCGCCACCGGTGTGTATTACGAGCAGGCGCAGTACTACCTCGCCGCGCACGCCGATGAGATCTACCTCGATCCCATGGGCCTGGTGTTCATGGACGGCTACGAGTACTACCGGCTGTTCATGCGCGAGGCGATCGACAAGCTCGCCATCGACGTGAACGTGTTCAAGGTGGGCACGTACAAGAGCTTCATGGAAGGCTACACGCGCAACGACATGTCGCCCGAGGAGCGCGAAGAGAGCCTGGCCTGGCTCGGCGTGCTGTGGAATGCGTACCAGGCCGACGTGAGCAAGGCGCGCGGCCTGCAGGGCGGCGCATTGCAGGCCTACGTGAATGATTCCGCGGCGCTGGTCAAGGGCGCGCGCGGGGACAGTGCCAGGGTTGCACTGGCGCAGGGGCTCGTCACCGCCCTGAAATCGCCGGCGGACGTGGAAGAGCAGATCAAGGCCGTGGTCGGCGAGGACGACTCGACACATTCCTTCAACGCCGTGAACCTCGAGAGCTACGTCGCGGCGGTGCACGCCGAGCGGCGGCTGGGGCGGCACCGCGGTGGCGACGTCGGCGTCGTCATCGCTTCGGGCGAGATCCTGGATGGCGATCAGCCGCCGGGAACCATCGGCGGGGAGTCGGCTGCCAGGATCATTCGCGATGCGCGCTTCGACGACGACATCCGTGCGGTGGTGGTGCGCGTCGATTCGCCCGGCGGCAGCATCTACGCCTCGGAACGCATCTACCGGGAGCTGAAGAGACTGCGCGAGGCCGGCAAGCCGGTGATCGTGTCGATGAGCAGCACCGCGGCCTCGGGCGGCTACTACATCGCCGCGGCGGCCGACGAGATCTGGGCGGCGCCCACGACGCTGACCGGTTCCATCGGCGTGTTCGCGGGCATCCCCACGTTCCAGCGCACGCTCGACAAGGTGGGCCTGCACAGCGACGGTGTCGGCACCACGAAGCTCAGCGGACAGTTCCGTCTCGACCGCGGGCTCGGACCCGACGCCCGGCTGATCCTGCAGGAGGGCGTCGAGCACGCCTACCGCGAATTCCTGTCGCGCGTGGCCACGAGCCGCAAGAAGAGCGTCGAGGAGATCGACAAGGTGGCGCAGGGCCGCGTGTGGGCGGGCAGCGCCGCGAAGGAGCGGGGCCTGGTCGACAAGCTCGGCACGCTCGAGCAGGCGATCGAGGCTGCCGCGGTGCGTGCGGGTCTGGGGGAGAAGTACGACGTGCGCTTCCTCGATCCGGAGATGACGTGGCAGGAAGCGCTGACGATGCAGTTGCGCGCCGCCACTGCCTCGGTCGTAGAGCGCCTGGGCTTCGGCGGGCGCAGGCCGGAGCTGGTGCGCAAGGTGCTCGACCCGATCGAGCGCGAGATCCAACGCTTCGCGCGCTTCAACGACCCGAAGAACCTGTACTCGTACTGCTTCTGCGCCCCGCGCTGAATGTCCCCTTTTTTCAGTTCCAGTCGAGGATGATCTTGCCCGACTGACCGGTGTTCATCGTCTCGAAGGCGGTGCGGAACTCCGTCATCGGCAGGTGGTGGGTGATCACGGGCGAGATGTCCAGCCCGCTCTGCAGCATGCTCGCCATCTTGTACCAGGTTTCGAACATCTCGCGGCCGTAGATGCCCTTGAGCACCAGGCCCTTGAAGATCACCTGGTTCCAGTCGATCGCGGTGTCGCCGGGCGGAATGCCGAGGAGGGCGACGCTGCCGCCGTGGTGCATCGTGCGCAGCAGTTCGCGCAATGCCGCGGGGTTGCCCGACATCTCCATGCCGACGTCGAAGCCCTCCTGCATGCCGAGCTCCTTCATCGCATCGTCGAGTGTGCCGCGCTGCACGTTGAGCGCGATGCTCGCGCCCATCTTCTTCGCGAGTCCCAGCCGGTAGTCGTTCACGTCGGTGATGACGATGTGGCGCGCGCCCGCGAAGCGCGCGATCGCGGTCGCCATGATGCCGATGGGGCCCGCGCCGGTGATCAGCACGTCTTCGCCCACGAGGTTGAACGACAGCGCCGTGTGCGTCGCGTTGCCGAGCGGATCGAGGATCGAGGCGGTGTCGTCGCCGATGTTCTGCGGCAGCTTGAAGGTGTTGACCGCGGGAATCGCGATGTACTCGGCGAATGCACCCGGCCGGTTCACGCCCACACCAACGGTGTTGCGGCACAGGTGCCTGCGTCCGGCGCGGCAGTTGCGGCAGTAGCCGCAGGTGATGTGCCCCTCGCCCGAGACGCGATCGCCGGGCTTGATCCCCGCGACCTCGCTGCCGATCTCCACGACCTCGCCGCAGTACTCGTGTCCGACGGCCATCGGCACCGGGATCGTCTTCTGCGCCCACGCGTCCCAGTTGTAGATGTGCATGTCGGTGCCGCAGATGGCCGTCTTGCGCACCTTGATGAGCACGTCGTTGTGGCCGACGCGCGGCTCCGGAATCTCCTGGAGCCAGATACCGGGTTCGGCCCGGGCCTTGACGAGTGCTTTCATGGTTGGTTGGTGCCGATTACCTGATGATCGCCAGCTCGCGCCCGACCTGCGCGAACGCGTCGACCGCGCGGTCGAGGTCGGCGCGTGTGTGGCCCGCGGACATCTGCGTGCGGATGCGCGCCTTGCCCTGCGGCACGACGGGAAACGCAAAGCCGATGACGTAAACCCCGTGCGCGAGCAGGCGGTCGGCCATGCTCACCGCGAGGCGCGCATCGCCCAGCATGACCGGGATGATCGGGTGCTCGCCGGGGACGAGGTCGAAGCCGAGTGCGCCCATGCGCTCGCGGAAATAGCGCGCGTTGTCGAACAGGCGCTCGCGGAACTCGGTCGACTCCTCGAGCAGGTCGAGCACGCGCACGCTCGCTGCCGCAACCATGGGGGCGATGCTGTTGGAGAACAAGTACGGGCGCGAGCGCTGGCGCAGCCAGCCGATGATCTCCTTGCGCCCCGAGGTGTACCCACCCGTGCCGCCGCCCAGCGCCTTGCCGAGCGTGCCGGTGAGGATGTCGATGCGATCGATCACACCGCAGTGCTCGTGCGTACCGCGCCCGCGTGCGCCCATGAAACCCGTGGCGTGCGAATCGTCCACCATCACCAGCGCGTCGTAGCGGTCGGCGAGATCGCAGATCGCGGCGAGGCGCGCGAGCGTGCCGTCCATCGAGAACACGCCGTCGGTGGCGATCAGCCGCGTGCGCGCGCCGCTCGATTCCTTCAGCCGCTGCTCGAGCTCGGCAAGGTCGCTGTTCGCGTAGCGCAGGCGCTGCGCCTTGCACAGTCGCACACCGTCGATGATGCTCGCATGATTCAGCGCGTCACTGATCACCGCGTCCTGCTCGTCCAGCAGCGTTTCGAACAGCCCGCCGTTGGCATCGAAGCAGGACGAATAGAGAATCGTGTCCTCGGTGCCGAGGAAGCGCGACAGGCGCTGCTCGAGCTCCTTGTGGATGGTCTGCGTGCCGCAGATGAAGCGCACGGAAGCCATGCCGTAGCCGTAGCGGTCGACCGCCCGGCGCGCGGCCTCGCGCACCGCCGGGTGGTTCGCCAGGCCCAGGTAATTGTTGGCGCACAGGTTGATGACCTCGGCGCCATCGGCCACGCGCACGTTGGCCTGCTGCGGCGTCGTCAGCACGCGCTCTACCTTGTAGAGACCCTGCTCGCGCAGCTTTTCCGTGTCCGCCGCCAGCCTGTCGAGAAATGCTCGCT
>DASTQG010000360.1:0-3153 GCA_035761885.1 Steroidobacteraceae bacterium
GCCGCCGTCAACGTTTCGCTCATGGTGGGCCACGCCACCGTGCGCGAGCTCGTCATGAAGGAGGATTTTCGCCGCCAGGCCCGCGCCGACGAGATCGCGCAGATGGCGCAGCTCGTCGAGCAGGGCATGCGCGAAGGAGCACTCGGGTTGTCGAGCGGCATCGAGTACGACCTCGCGAGCTACAGCAGCACCGAGGAGCTGGTCGCGGTCGCGGCGGCCGCCGCCAGGCACGGTGGCTTCTACATGACGCACGTGCGCGACGAAGCGGACCGCAGCTTCGCGGCGCTCGAGGAGGCGATTGCGATCGGCGAGCGCGCGCGCATTCCGGTGCAGCACTCGCACATCAAGATGGGCACCACTGGCGTGTGGGGCAGGGCGCCCGAGTACATCCGCGTGATCGAAGCGGCGCGCGCACGCGGCGTGGATCTGCTCGCGGACTGCTATCCCTACGATGCCTGGCATGCCAACCTGAAGGTGATCGTGCCGAGCAAGCAGTACGAGGATCCGGCCAGCGTGGAGCAGGCGCTCGCGGTGCTCGGTGGCGCCGGCCGCATCACGATCACGGAGTTCGCCCCGAACCGCTCGTACGAGAAGCAGACCATCGAGCAGCTGGCGCAGAAGGCGGGCATCTCGCCCGTGGAGATGTACATCCGGCTGATTCGCGAGGGCGATGCCGCGAACGACGAGGCGGGCATCATCGGACAGTCGATGACCGAGCCCGACATCAGGGCGTTCTACCAGCAGCCGTGGGTGATGGTGGCGAGCGACGGCGGCATCGGTTCGAATCACCCGCGCGGCGCGGGCACGTTCCCGCGCGTGCTCGGCGTCTACGTGCGCGAGAAAGGCTGGCTGACGTTGCCCGAGGCGATCCGCAAGATGACTTCGCTCCCGGCGCAGCGCCTGGGATGGAAGGATCGTGGCGTGATTCGCACCGGTGCCTTCGCGGACCTGGTGCTGTTCGACCCCGAGACCGTGATCGACCGCTCCACGTTCGCCGCGCCCCGGCTCCTGCCCGAAGGCATCGAGCAGGTGTTCGTCAACGGCATCGCCGTGTGGAGCGATCGCAAGCCTACGGGCGAGCGCCCGGGTCGCGTGCTGGGGACGGGGCGATCGAGGACGGGCCATGGTCGAAGATGAAAGAGATGCGCGGTTCCTTGCCGAAGCACAGATCTCCGCATCGTTCGCCCCGCACCTTTCACGCAACCCGCGCGGATCACGATCCATCACGGCGGCGAGCATCGTTCCCGACTGCTGATTCCTGAAGCGTCGCGCTAACCCCCGGTCTCGTGCGGGCTCACGCGACTCACCCGCTCCCAGCGCGGATCGTCGTGGAAACGCCGCAAGAACGGCGAGAAGCGCAGGCTCCAGCTCTCCGACCAATTCCGACTCGACCACGGGTCGGGACCGACGCGCTGACGGGTCACTGCCATCCAGTGAAACGTCTGCTCTCTGTCATCACGCTGCGCGTAGATCTCCGCCACGATCAAGGCGGCGCTCGCATCCGGGCGCGCTGCGAACTTCGCGAGCGCGGCCTGGGCCGATGCAGTATCGCCGAGGGCGTGCGCGACCATCGCGGACAGCTTGTCGCGCACGTCGCCCGGCTCGAGTCGCGGAATCATGGCGCGCGCCTCCTCGAAGCGTCTCTCGAGAATCAGCAGGCACATGAGGTCGGCCTGGGCGCCGGGTCTTGCGGTGGGGCTCAGCTCAATCTGCGCGAGGCGCTCCGCACGCGATTCCGCGTAGCGTCCCGCCGCCGCGAGATAGCTCGCGAAGTTGCCATGCGCGATCGACGAAACGGGATCCAGCATCACGGCGCGTTTCATCAGCGCCATCGCCTCGTCCATGCGATCGTGCCAGGCGAGCCGCGTGGCGAGGTGGTCGAGCACCAGCGGATTGTCGGGGTCGAGCTCATAGGCACGCCTGGCGTGCTCGTCGCCGAGCTTCTCGTTACCCACGAAGTACTGATGTCTGGCCATGCGGACGTGCGCTTCGGAGAGATTGGGATCGGATTCCAGCGCCTTCTGCAGCGCGGCCAGGCGCAACGGCACGGCGCGCTCGACCGGCAGTCCGCTCTCCGCCATCTGCGCACCGTACACGCCCGCGAGACCTGCCCACGCCCTCGCGTGTTTCGCATCGATACGCAAAGCCTCCTCATAGCTCTGCTGCGCGAGCGCCAGGTCTCCCGGCGCGCGCCGAGTGAAGAAGAATCGTCCGCGCAGGTAGCTCTCCTGTGCCGCGGGGTCCGTGCTCGTTGCCGGGCTCGCTGTGCCGTGTTCCGCGAGCGTGACCTTGAGTGCTTGCGCGACGTGGGTCGCAATCTCGCGCTGCACGGCAAGAGCGTCCTGCAGCTCGCGGTCGTAGGTCTCCGACCACAGGTGCGAGCTGTCGCTCGCGTCGATGAGTTGGGCTGTGATGCGCAGCTGGCTGCCGTCCTTGCGCACGCTGCCCTCCAGCACGTGCGCCACGTTGAGCTTCGCGGCGATCTCGGCGATGTCGGCTTTGCTGCCCTTGAACGAGAACGAGGAGGTGCGCGCGATGACCTGCAACTCGGGTGACTTGGCGAGCAGGTTCAGAATCTCTTCGGACATGCCCTCGGCGAAGTACTCCTGGTTCTGCTCCGGGCTCAGGTCGATGAAGGGCAGCACCGCGATCGAGCTGCGGGTCGCGGACGCCACGTCGGCGGGTGGCGAGAGCGATAGACCGTAATCGGGGAGGGCCGCGTGGCCCGCTGGATCACGCGTCTTTGCCAACCACCAAGCGGCGGCGCCGGCGCCCGCCAGCAAGAGAACGGCTCCAATGATCGCGGCGGGTGGGATGCGACTGCGTGTTGTGGCCGCGGCAGGTTGACGCGCGGCGGCAGCAGGCGGCGCAGGCTGATTCGTCTGGATGGCAGGCGGCGCGGGCTGTTTCGCAGCAACGGCGGGGTGGCCGTCGGCGTGTTCGGTGTGGTTGAGCTGCTCTCCTTCGACGACGGGGAGCTCGAAGATATAGCCACGTCGCGGAACTGTGCGGACGATGTTTTGCGACGCATCGCCGAGGGCCCGCCGCACCTCGATCAGAGATTGCGCCAGCACGCCGTCGGTGACGACGACCTGGCCCCAGACCGCGTTCATCAGGTCCTCGCGGGAAACGAGCTGCCCGTGCCGCTCGATG
>DASTQG010000361.1:0-3944 GCA_035761885.1 Steroidobacteraceae bacterium
GCGCTGGATCAGCTGCGCTACGGCCGTCGCTTCCTGCCGCCCGGCGCCGCCACGCTTGCGCTCGAGCAGCTGGAAGCCGATGAAGCACAAACCCACGAAGATGCCCATCTGGCCGACGACCGGCTGCGGTTGATCTTCACCTGCTGCCACCCGGCGCTCGCACCCGAAGCGCGCGTGGCGCTCACGCTGCACACGCTGTGCGGGCTCACGAGCGAGCAGATCGCGCGGGCGTTCCTGGTGCCGCTGCCCACGCTCGCGCAGCGCCTGGTGCGCGCCAAGAAGAAGATCCGCGACGCGGCGATTCCGTATCGCGTACCGCCGCCGGAGCTCCTGCCCGAGAGGCTGCACAGCGTATTGTCCGTCATCTATCTCGTCTTCAACGAGGGCTACCTCAGCTCGGACGATGCGGGCGCGGCGGACGGCGCGATTCGCGAGGAGCTGTGCGACGAGGCGATCCGGCTGGCGCGCCTGGTGACCGACCTCCTGCCGGCGCCGTCCGAGCCGCGTGCGCTGCTCGCGCTGCTGTTGCTGCAGGATGCGCGCCGCGCCGCGCGCTTCGCCGGCGGTGAGCTGGTGCTGCTCGAAGACCAGGATCGCTCGCTGTGGGATCGCGCCAAGATCGACGAAGGGCTCGCCCTCGTGGAGCAGACGCTGCGGCAAGGCGGCGCGCGACCTTACGCCCTGCAGGCCGCCGTCGCCGCGTTGCACGCCCAGGCGCGCACGGCCGGGGAAACGGACTGGCGGCAGATCGTCGCGCTGTACGGGCTGCTCATGCGGCTACATCCGTCGCCCGTGGTGGAGCTCAACCACGCGGCCGCGGTGTCGATGGTGGATGGGCCGCAGGCCGCACTGTGGCTCATCGATGCCATCGCGGCGCGTGGCGCGTTGTCCGAGTATCACCTGCTGCACGCCGCGCGGGCGGATTGCCTGCGTCGGCTGGGGCGCAACGCGGAAGCCTCGCAGGCCTATCGCGCGGCTCTCGATTGCCGGGTGTCCGAAGCGGAACGCCGCTTCCTTCTCAGGCGCGCGACCACACTTCCTTCAGGTGACTGAGCATGAGGCCGCGGATGTTCTGCATCGGCTGCGGCTGCGAGGTGAAGCAGGGCGGGTTGCGCCGCAGGAGCGGCCAGCTCTCGCTACGCAGGATCTGCTGCAGATAGTCGAAGTTCTGGCGGATCGATTCCATGTAGGGATTGCGACCGCCGAACAACGGCTCGAAGTAGCGGTAGGCCTTGGCGAACTCGCCGTCCAGGCGCTTGGCGCGCACGTCTGCAAAGAACGCGGGTGTCTGGCGCAGGAGGTCCAGGCCCGAGCTGTACTTGATGCGCAGCGCCCCCGGCTGGTCCACCGCGGCGACGCCGCCGAGCACGAATTCCGGGTACAGGCGGTCGCGGCATTTCTCGAGGTAGCAGCGATCGGCCATCTGCGCGACCATGTCGGCGGTGCCGAGCAGGTGCCCGACGCGCCGGTCGAGCGGGTCGGCGAGATGGATCTGGTCGAACTGCACCTCGTAGCCCGTGAAATGCACGATGCGGGTGGCGACGGGCACCCAGTCCTGCATGTCGATCGTGGGCAGGTAGCGTGCCAGGAAGCGCGCGCTGCGCGTGACGTGCGACAGCGTGAACTCGGCGCCGTTGCGGTGCTCGTGATCGGTGGTCTCGCGGATATAGCCCGCGTCGTGGAACAGCGAGGTCACGAGCCCCATGGTGGCGCGCTCGGCTTCGAAGCGTGTGCCCTCGGTACGCTCGTGGCCGGCGAGGAGCCTGGCCATCGCGAGCGTCATGTCCAGCGTGTGCTGACGGTCGTGATAGACCGTGTCGACGCCGTGGTAACCCGGCATGCGGCCCGCGAAGAGCTTCTCGAAGTCTTCGAAGGCCTGGCCCAGCCGCTCGAACGATGCGCCGGTCCAGGTGGCGTGAAACAGCACTTCGACCGCTTCGCACACGGCGGCGGACGAGCTGACCTGGACGGTGTCGGTGACGTCGTAATCGTTGCGGCGGGCGCTGTACATCGTTATCCCATTCGTCCCGCTACGCTGGCGGAACGATCCCCTTCATTGGCTGGCAGTCTAGGCACAGGAGGTGGCCTGCCGGAAGTGCGGAGTGCGCACCGCATTGGACATATTCGGATTCCTTTCGAAATCTGCGATGACCGGCGCATGCGTGCAAGAGCTCAATAGACCCTCAGCCCGCCGTACTTGGCACGAATGCGCCGGTCGAGGGTGCGGTAGCCCCAGTAGAAACCGGCGCCGCCCGTCACGGCCGCGACGAGGAGCAGCAGGAGCGCAGTTCGCAGCCCGTCGTTGCGCACCGGGCGGGTCACTTCGACCGGCACCTCGTCGTCGGGCCGTTCGCGGTTACTGGCCTGCAGCTCGGCGACGCGACGGTTGGCCGTCTCTAGCGAGGCGCGTAACTCGGTGATCTCGGTCTGAGTCTTTGGATCGACCCGCGCCGGGGCGGCGCTCGCCTTGCGCAGCTTGTCGTTTTCGGCCTGCAGCGCCGCGAGCCGCGGTGCGAGCGGCTGCTCGCTCTGCAGATACGTCGCCCGCACCCAGCCCTCCAGGCCGTCTTCGGTACGGATTTGCGCGGCATCGCCCTCCGTGGCCAGCAGCTCGACTGCCTGCGCACTGCGCACGTCGCCGAGCCGGTCGCCGGCCAGCAGCGGGTCCGCGTAGATGCCCACGATCAGCTCTTCGACGACGTAGCGGGTGTCCGCCTGCGCGGGCGCTGCGCAAAGAATACCGAGCAGGAGCGAGCCCAGCGCTGCGACGACGGCCGCGCGGCTCACGCGGCCATCCCGAACTGCCGCAGCAACGGCTGGATGTCGGGCTTGCGGCCGCGGAACTCGACGAAGGCCTCCAGCGCATCGCGGCTGCCGCCGCGCGAGAGGATGGCGTCGACGAAGCGACGCGCGGTCACCGGATCGAACACCCCAGCCTCCTCGAACGCGGCGAACGCGTCGGCGGCGAGCACTTCGGCCCACTTGTAGCTGTAGTAACCGGCGGCGTATCCGCCCGCGAAGATGTGACCGAAGCTGTGCGCGAAGCGGTTGAACTCGGGATGGCGCACGACCGCGACGCCGGCGCGCACGTCGGCGAGGATCTCGTGCAGCCGCGAGCCGTGCGCGGGCGAGTATTCGCTGTGCAGGCGCAGATCGAAGAGCGCGAATTCGAGCTGTCGCACCGCGCGCATGCCGGCCTGGAAGATGCGCGAGCCCTTGAGCCTGCGCACCATGTCCTGCGGCAGCGGGGCGCCCGTGGTCACGTGCGCAGAAATGCGCGGCAGCACTTCCTCGCTCCAGGCGTAGTTCTCCATGAACTGGCTGGGCAGCTCCACCGCATCCCACGGCACGCCGTTGATGCCCGCGACGCTCGGGTAACGCGCGCGCGTGAGCAGGTGATGCAGGCCGTGGCCAAACTCGTGGAACAGCGTCACCACTTCGTCGTGCGTGAGAAGCGCCGGCCCTTCGCCCACGGCCGGCAGGAAATTGCACACCAGGTAGGCCACCGGCAGCTCGTGCTCCGAGCCCAGTTGCAGGCGCCCGACGCACTCGTCCATCCACGCGCCGCTGCGCTTGTGCGCGCGGGCGTACGGGTCGAGGTAGAAACCGCCGATGCGCTGGCCCGAAGCGTCCGTGAGGTCGAAGAAACGCGCGTCCGGATGCCAGGTCTGCGCATCGCCGCGCTCGCTGAAGCGCAGGCCGTACAGCCGGCTCGCCACTTCGAACATTCCTTGCAGTACGCGCGGCAGCGCGAAATACGGTCGCAGCTCCTCGTCCGAGATCCGGTAGCGCTCGCGCTGCAGCTGCTCGGACCAGTACGCGACGTCCCATGCCTCGAGCTTCATGCCGGCGAACTGCTCCAGCTCCTCCAGCTCGCGGCGGGCGACGGGCACGCAGTGCCGTGCCAGCTGCTCGAGAAACTCGCGCACTTCCTGCGGCGAGCG
>DASTQG010000362.1:0-3730 GCA_035761885.1 Steroidobacteraceae bacterium
CAGCGGCAGGCCCGCGCGCAGCACCATTCCGCCGCCGTCGCCGGTGCAGGTGTGCGCAGAAGTGCAGGAGAAATACGCCCGGCCGTAGCCGCCGGTCGCCAGGATAACCGCGTGCGCGCTGAAGCGGTGCAGCGTGCCGTCGGCGAGGTTCAGGGCCACCACGCCGCGACATTCCCCGTCCTGCATGATCAGGTCGATGGCGAAATACTCGACGAAGAACTCCGCCTGCCGCTGGATCGACTGCTGGTACAGCGTGTGCAGCATCGCGTGCCCGGTGCGATCCGCCGCCGCGCAGGTGCGATGCGCCGTGCCCTTGCCGAAGTGCGTGGTCATGCCGCCGAAGGGGCGCTGGTAGATGCGGCCGTCGTCGGTGCGCGAGAACGGCACGCCGTAGTGTTCCAGCTCGATCACCGCGCTCGGCGCTTCCTTGCACATGTATTCGATCGCATCCTGGTCCCCGAGCCAGTCCGAACCCTTCACGGTGTCGTACATGTGCCAACGCCAGTCGTCCTCGCCCATGTTGCCCAGGGCCGCGCTGATGCCGCCCTGCGCTGCCACCGTGTGACTGCGGGTGGGAAACACCTTGGTGACGCACGCGGTCGCGAGACCCGCGTCGGCCAGGCCGAAGGTCGCGCGCAGGCCGGCACCGCCGGCGCCGACCACCACCACGTCGTACTTGTGATCGATGAAGGAGTACGCGCTCATGCCGGCGCTCCGGGCGCCGCGAAGGCGATGATCAGAAGAGCGTAGACACCGGCAACGGCGAGCACGACGTGCGCGAACTTCACGAGCACGAGCGAAGTCACCTTCAGGCCTTCGTGGTGCACGTAGTCCTCGATCACCACCTGTACGCCGAGGCTCGAATGCCACAACAGCGTGAGCACCAGTAGCAGCGCACCGACGGTCGTCAGCGGCTGGGCGAGCCAGGCGCGCACCGAGGCATAGTCGAGCGCATCGAGCGAGAGCACGCTGACAGCGAACCAGATGCCGAGTGGCACGAGGGCCGCGGCGGTGATGCGCTGCGTCCACCAGTGACCCACGCCCGACTTGGCGGATCCCGCGCCGAGCGCGCGGCCCAGAGGGCTGCGCAGGCTCATGCGCCGGCTCCGAGGAAATGGAGCGACGCGGCCAGCGCGGCCAGCGAAAGCACCACGGTGACGGCGACCACACCCCAGCCGCTCGCGCGCGCCTGGCGCTTCTCAAAGCCCCAGCCGCAATCCCATGCCAGGTGGCGCAGGCCGTTGGCGAGGTGGTAGCAGAAACTCACCACCAGGCCCGCCCACACGAGCTTGGCGAAGCCGCTCGAGAGCAAGCCCTGCGCGGTCGCGTAAGCTTCGGGCCCGAGCGCGACCGCAAACAGCCAGTAGGTGAGCAGGATCGATCCGAGCGAAAGCAGCACGCCGGTAATGCGATGCGAGATCGACAGCACCATGGTGTACATGGGCTTGTAGATCTGCAGATGAGGCGAAAGAGGTCGTTCGCGTCGTGTCATTCTAGAAGTCGATGCAACGCCCGGCCTTTTCCCAGTCGCCGTAGCGGGTCGGCTCTGGGCCCTCCCGGCCGCCAATCTCGCGAGGCCGGTTCGCGGGCGCGGGCTCTACGGGCGGCGCGGCGCGTTGAGGCTCGGGAGGCGGGGGTTGAAGTCGCTTCGGGGTGCCCGACATGAGCCCAAGTCTGCCAGAATCAAACAGGCATAACCATATGGACAAACTGGAAAAATGAGCGTTTCCGAGGCTGCGGTTCGAGCCATGGACACGGGTGCCTGGGGCGCGCTGCGCGTCGGTGGCGCCGATGCGCGTGCGTTCCTGCAAGGCCAGCTCAGCAACGACCTGCTCTCGCTCACGCGCGACAACTCGCTGCTCGCGGCGCTCAACACGCCGCAGGGGCGCGTCGTGGCGCTCCTGCGACTGGTCGAGCGCGCCGACGCGATCTACGGGTTGCTGCCCGCTTCCATGGTCGCCACCGTCATCGAGCGGCTGCGCAAATACGTGCTGCGCTCGAAAGTGACGCTCGAGGCCTCGACCCTGGAAGTGCTGCCGCTGGTCGGTATCGCACACAGCGAAGTGCACGCCCTCTTCGAGGGCAGCCCGGGCGCTGCGACCCACCAGCAAGCGAGGGACGTGAGCGCCTTGCACCTGCCCGGACCGACGACTCGCACGCTCCTCATCGGCGAGATGCGGGAGCTGCGCGCACTGCTCGAACGCGCCGGACTGCAGGATGCGTCCTGGAACGACTGGCGGCTGGCGCAGATCGAGGCCGGCGAGCCGCAGATCTATCCGGCCACCAGCGAGCACTTCGTGGCGCAGATGCTGAACCTCGACCTCGTGGAAGGCCTGAGTTTCAGCAAGGGCTGCTACACGGGACAGGAGATCATCGTGCGCACCCAGCACCTCGGCCGCATCAAGCGGCGCATGGTGCGCGCGCGGCATTCGGGCAGCGCGGTCGCGCCCGGAGACAAGCTGTTCGATGGCGAAGTGAGCGCGGGCGAAGTGGTCGATGTCGCGCAGCGAGCAGATGGCACGACCGAGTTGCTCGCGGTGATGTCGCTCACGCACGCGCCAGGCGCCGTGCACTTCGCGGGGTTCGGCCCGCTCACCGAGCTGGCGCTCCCCTACTCCTGGTCGGGAACGTAGTCGCTCGGCGCGCGATAAACGACCCAGCCCACCTGGCCGGAGAGCAGTGCCGCCGGGATGTACCCCACCTCGGGAAAGCGGCTGTCGCGGCTGTTGTCCCGAAAGTCGCCCATCATGAAGTAGTGCCCATGCGGCACGGTGCCACTGAACGAGCGCCCCGGGGCTGACGGCCAGTGCAGGATGCGATGCGAATCACCGAGCCGCTCTTCGAAGACCCGGATGCCGCCGCGCTCGGCCAGCAAGCGGCGCGGCACACGCTTGCCGTTGATGGTCAGATCTCCATCGACGTATTCGATGCGATCGCCGGGCAGTCCGATCACCCGCTTCATGTACTGAGTGCGCGAATCGGTCGGCAGGATGAACGTCACCAGGTCGCCACGCTCCACGCGCGCGGTCAGGGGACGGTTTGCCAGTTCCAGCCGGAAGAAACGGTTGTTCCCGTAACCCCATTTCGAGACCATGAAGATCGAGCCGTTCGTGATCGTGGGTTCCATCGAGTCGCTGGGTTGCCTGAACGGCTCCCACACGAACGCGCGCACGAATACGTAGCCGCAAGCGCCGACCACGATGAAGACGAGAATCCAGTACGTCGCCCAGAACGAGCGCAATGCAGTCCCGACGCCGCTCATGCCCGGTCCCTCCCCGGTTCGTTGTTCTTCTACAGGTCGACGATCTCCACCGCGTCGGGCCGTACGCCCGCGCCGAAGAACGTACTGCTCACGCGCGCGAAACGCTCGCGCCCGTCGGTGGCCATGAGGTGCACGCCGCCCTGCCGGCCGGCCTGCGCCAGGTCCTTGCGCAGGAGCAGCTCGCGCGCGGCGGACGCCGTCGTTTCGGCCGAGTCGACGATGGTCACGGAATCACCGACGACCTGGTGCATCACGTCCTTGAGCACCGGGAAATGCGTGCAACCGAGCACCAGGCAATCCGGATGCTGCTGCTCCGGCACCGCGAAGATGGGCTCGAAATAGGCCCGCACGATGCCTTCCACCAGCGGTCCGCGGGTCCAGCCTTCCTCGGCGAGCGCGACGAACAGGCTGCAGGCCTGCGCGATGACGCGGGCGTCGGGTCGCAGTGCGTGGATGGCACGCTGGTAA
>DASTQG010000363.1:0-2739 GCA_035761885.1 Steroidobacteraceae bacterium
GGTGCGCAGCAGGCCGGCGATGTCGAGCTCCGGGTTGAGGTGGGCGCGCACGCGCTTGATCGTGCCGACGAGGTCCGACAGGCCCTCGAGCGCGTAGTACTCGCACTGCATCGGGATCAGCACGCGCTGCGCCGCGACCAGCGCGTTGACCGTGAGCAGGCTGAGCGACGGCGGGCAGTCGATGAGGATGAAGTCGTAATCCTCCAGCACTCGCTCGAGGGCCGCCTTCAAGCGCGTCTCGCGCCCGGGCAGCTCGACCAGCTCGACTTCCGCCCCGGCGAGCTCGCGGTTGGCGGGCACGAGATCGTAGCCGCCCTGCTCGGCGCGCGTGCGGATCGTGGCGAGCTCGCCCAGCCCGAGCAGCACGTGGTAGATCGTGCGCGTGGTAGTGCGCTTGTCCACCCCGCTTCCCATGGTGGCGTTTCCCTGCGGATCGAGATCGATGAGCAAGACGCGCTTTCCTGCGCCGGCTAGCGCGGCGGCGAGATTGACGCTGGTCGTCGTCTTGCCGACGCCGCCCTTCTGGTTGACCACCGCGATCACGCGCGTCACGCGCACTCTTCCGGGCGGCAAAGCACGAGATGGCGCTGGGCATCGAGCAGCGGCACGCGCAACCGGATCGGCGCCGCGCAGCCGCAGCCCGGGGGCAGGCCCTCGAGCTCGGCGCGCGGATCGCGGCCTTTCATCGCTGCCAGCACGCCTTGCGGCGCGACCAGATGCCGGCAGGCGGCAATGAACTGCGCGAGTCCGGCAAAGGCACGCGAGACGACCACGGCAAAGCGCCGCGCCGGATGCCATTGCTCCACGCGCGCTTCCTGCACGGCGACGTTTTCCATGCCGAGCTCGATCGTCGCCTGGCGCAGGAACGCCGCCTTCTTGGCACTCGACTCGACCAGCGTCACGCGCCATTGCGGGCGGGCAAGCGCAAGCGGGATTCCCGGCAGTCCGGCCCCGGAACCCGCATCGGCGAGCGCGGGATTGCCTTGCGGCACCGGCAGGTGCGGCAGGATCGCGAGCGAATCGAGCAGGTGATGGCTGACCATTTCTTCCTGCGTACGAACTGCAGTCAGGTTGTACGTGCGGTTCCATTTTGCGAGCAACGCAACGTATTGCAGCAGCCGCTGGCGCGCGCTTTCGGACAGCGGCAGCGTGAGTTCGCCAAGTCCGCGCTCGAGCGCGGCGTGCGGCGTCATGCCGTTTTCTGCTGCGCTGGGAAACCCCTTTTCAGATGGACCAACAGCAGCGAGATCGCTGCGGGCGTAACGCCCGAGATGCGCGCCGCTTGGCCGATGCTTTCCGGACGGTGGTGCGCGAGCTTCTGCTGGACTTCCACCGAAAGTCCGCGCACCTGCCGGTAATCGATGTCCTCGGGCAGACGCAAATCCTCCAGCTCGCGCCTTCGTCTGACCTCCTCGCGCTGCCGTTGCACATAGCCCTCGTACTTGATGCCCGTTTCGACTTCGCGTGCCACCGACACGTCGATGTCGCCCCGAGTCAGTCCGAGGCTTTCGTAGGTAACCTCGGGGCGACGCAACAGGTCAGCAAGTGAATGCTTTTGCTGGAAGCCAGTGCTTACATACGTAGACCGCATACGCTCGGTCTCGCGTTCGATGGCATCACGCTTCCGGCTGAACGCATCCCAGCGTGGATCGTCCACCAGCCCGAGTTTGCGACCGGCCTCCGTCAAGCGGAGGTCGGCGTTGTCCTCGCGCAGCATCAGGCGGTATTCAGCGCGGCTCGTAAACATGCGGTACGGCTCGGAAACCCCCCGTGTCACCAAGTCGTCGACCATCACGCCCAAGTAAGCCTGCTCACGCCCGGGACACCACGGCTCATGTCCCTTGGCGAGCAGCGCTGCGTTCGCGCCGGCAAGCAGTCCCTGCGCGGCCGCTTCCTCGTAGCCCGTCGTGCCGTTGATTTGCCCCGCGAAGAAAAGGCCCCGCACGGTCTTCGTCTCCAGAGAGCTACGCAGGTTGCGTGGATCGAAGTAGTCGTACTCGATCGCATACCCGGGCCGCACGATGTGCGCGCCCTCCAGGCCACGAATCGAATGAACGAGCTCCACTTGCACGTCGAAGGGCAGGCTGGTGGAAATCCCGTTCGGATAGATCTCGGTGCTGCTGAGCCCTTCCGGCTCGAGGAAGATCTGGTGGCTGGACTTGCCGGCGTACCGGTGCACCTTGTCCTCGATCGAGGGGCAATATCGCGGCCCGATTCCCTCGATGACGCCGGTGAAGAGCGGCGAGCGATCGAGCGCGGCGCCGATGAGCTCGTGCGTCCGGGCGTTGGTGTGCGTGATCCAGCAGGGAAGCTGCCGTGGATGCATCTCGCGCTGGCCAAGGAAGGAAAACACCGGCTCAGGGTTGTCGCCCGGCTGGAGTTCGGTGGCCGAGAAATCGATGCTGCGGGCGTCGAGCCTTGGCGGCGTGCCGGTTTTCAGGCGCCCGACGGGCAACTGCCGCTCGCGCAAACGACCGGCGAGCGTGGTTGCCGCTGGGTCGCCGGCTCGTCCCGCCGCGTGGCGCTCGAGTCCGACATGGATCAGGCCGGCAAGGAAAGTCCCGGCGGTGAGGACGACGGTCTGCGCGCGGAAGCGCACGCCGACCTGCGTCACGACCCCGACGGCACGATCACCCTCGATCAGGATGTCATCCACGGCGCCCTGGAAGAGCGCCAGCCCGGGCTGGTGCTCGAGGCGCCGCCGGATCGCGTGGCGATAGAGCGCGCGGTCGGCTTGAG
>DASTQG010000364.1:0-13657 GCA_035761885.1 Steroidobacteraceae bacterium
CTGTTCGCGAACGACCTGAATACGCCGCGGCGCCTGGAAACGCTCGCGGGCATGCTCGCCGCGCGCGGTCATTCCGACGCGCGCATCGAGAAGATCCTGGGCCGCAACCTGCTGCGCGTGTTCGGCGCCGCCTGGAACTGAGGCGGTGCCGGGGTTGACTTATTGGCGTTATTTGCGCCTCGCAAATAACGCCAATAAGTCAACCCCGGCACCGTCCAAGGAGCTCGTTCATGCGTTATCTCGTTCTCGGCCTGCTGCTTCTCGGGGTGGGGCTATGGATCGGCTACCGTGTCGCCGAAGCGCCGCCACCCGAGGATCCGATCCGCGTCATCGTCACGGAGCTCAAGACACAGGCGATCATCGAGCACGAGCGCTCCATCGCGGTCTGGTACAAGGCGTGTCCCGAGGTCACCGGCGTGAATCCGCTCATGTTCGTGGCCTGGCCGGCCAAGCTCTCCTACGAGCTGCCGCTCGACCAGGTGAGCGTGGAACGCAACGGCGCGATGCTGAAGGTGCGCACGCCCGCACTGCGCGTCGACGAGCCCGCGGTGCCCACCGAATCGCTCGACTACGTGTCCACCGAGCCCATCCTCAATCTCGTCAACGAGCAGGAGCTGGTGAATACCGAGATGAAGAAGGCCTCGGGGATCGCGCGCTACCTCGCGACCTATTACGTGAAGCGCGACGACACGCTGTACGAGGACGTGGCGGGGCAGTTGCGCGCGCTGGTGCTGCGCATCGGCAGTGCGGTGGACTCGGGCATCACGAACGTCGAAGTGGAGATCCCGCGTCCGGATCGCATCCTGCCGAAGGTTCCGCCGCTGGACCTCTGCAACGGCACCACCGCGGCCGTGAACGGGCTGCCGTTCGCGCGCAACGAGTCGGGGCACGTGATTCCAGTGGCTTTCCGCACGACCGGCACTGCGGCGGCCGCCGTCATTTACGGCGTGGACTCCGCGAAGGGCGGGAAGTGACGCGTTCCGGGTCGTCCTGGGTCCTGGCGATGTTCAACAGCTCGCTGACGGTGCGCCAGTTGCGCGCCGTCGCCGTTACACCCAGCAGGCGTTCGGCGCGTTCCGCGAGCTTCGAGATTCCGTAGCCCTTGGGTGTGTGGAGGTAAAGGACCCTGCCCGCGAGCGCGAACGATTCGCTCTCGTGCCGCACCGCCTCGAGCGCCTCGAGCCGAGCGCGCTCGGGCGCCGCGTCGAGAAAGTACAGATGCACGAACTTGGGCTCCGTGCGCACTGCCTGCTTGTAGGGATTGCCGGCCGCGGCCTGCTCGAGTTCCGCGTCGCTCAGCACCATCACACGCGGCTCGAAACCGAATCGTTTCGCCACCACCGCCTGGATGCGCCGGGCCAACTTCGCAGCGCTCGTCTCGCGGCAGCTGAATACCGCGTTACCGCTCTGAATGTACGTGCGGACCTGAGAGCAGCCGTTCTGCGCCAGCAGCTCACGCAGACCGGCCATCGGCAAGGAATGCCTGCCGCCGACGTTGATCCCGCGAAACAGCGCGATCCAGGTACGGTGCCGGGTTTGCGGTACTTGCGCTATTTGCCTCGCCACGCGACTTCCAAATAACGCAAATAACGCAAACCCGGCACCATCACTCGCTGGAGAGCGCCGCGACCAGGGCCAGGTCCTGCGGTTTCACGGTCTTCGCGTCGAAATTCTTTGCGGCCGCCGCCATGCGCGTGAGCGCCGCGGCGATCGGCATCGCGGGCTTGGTATCACCGGGTTTGGCGCGATGCCAGCGCACGGGGTTGATGCGGGCCACCACGAACGTGCGCAGGTACGGCGACTTGAAGCCGCGCGCCTCCAGCATCTTCACCACCCTGCGCACCTGCGTATCGATGTCGCTCAGGCGCGAGGCGTAGCCCTCGCGCTCGCGCAGCGACACCGGCAACGTGCGATCGCTGAACCGGTCGACTTTCTTGAGGAACGAGCCGTAGGCGCCGCCAGCGAAGCGTGGATTCTTCGCGTACAGCACACCGAGCGTCAGGAACTCGGGTGCCTCGAACTGCGCCGAGTAGTCGTTCTCCTTGGCGCGCGGCTCGCGGCGGGCCAGCGCGCGCGCCATGCGGATGACTTCCAGGCTCCGGTCCTTGAGGTTGTGCGCCTTTTCGGTGTTGAGCGCGAGAATGCGAAACGCGAGCCCCTCGTCGGGGGAGATCAGGGCCGTGATCTGCCTGAGTCCCAGGACCTTCGCCGCCGCGAGCCGGTGACGGCCGTTCGGCGTGCAGAATTCGCCGTCCTCGCCGCGCACCACGATGATCGGATCGAGGAACGACCCCGCTTCGTCGATCTTCTGCGCGAGGCGCTTGGTGTGAGTGGGCGAGAGGTCGCGCTGGAACGGGGTGGGCGTCACTGCGCTCAGCGGGAGCGAGGCCACCAGAACCGTGCGGCCCGACAGGGGCTCCCGATACGCACCCACCGGCGCGCCGCCGTTTTCGCGTACCTGCGCCACGAGGGCGGCGATGCGCTCGTCCTCCAGCGGCAGGGCGATTTCGGCCGCATCCAGTCCACGCTTGTTCTTACCCGGTGTGAGCGTCTTGCGCTTTGCCGACGCCTTGCTCTTGCTCGCCATCGGGGGACTTTAGCACCCCGGGTTCGGCCCGGGATATCCAGGCGCCGGTCCGCAACCTGCACCAAAGGTCCGTTGCCTGCCTCGCCGCGCCCGGAGCAGTATCGCGCATCGTGACCTGCAACAGTTTCGAGGACGGTGTGCAATCATGAAAACCAGCTCGTTGGTCAAGGCGGTGCTCGCGGCGGCGAGCGCAATGGTGCTCGCGGCCTGTGCGTCGGAACCCCCCGAGCCCCTCAAGTTCGAGAATACCGAGTCGGTCAACGCCGAGGTCACCTCGATCAACGTCGAGACGCGCATGATGGGACTGCGCGCGCCATCCGGCGAGGAGTTCACCGTGTACGTCGATCCCGCGGTGCGTAATCTCGCGCAGGTGAAGGCGGGCGACATGGTGGTGGCCAAGTACTACGAAGCGATGGGCGTGCGCCTGAAGTCGCGCGGCGACGATTCGGGGAGCACCTCGGCGCCGGTCGTCACGCTCGACACCAAGCGGGCCGCGGCCGGCGAAAAGCCGCAAGCAGTGCTGCGCGCGGAAAACACGCAGACAGTGCGCATCGACAGCGTCGACAAGAAGAACAACATCGTCACGTTCTACGGCTCGGACGGCCTGGTGCGCTCCTTCCCCGTGCAGACGGAGGAAGGCAAGGAGTTCCTGCACAAGCTCAAGAAGGGCGACGAGGTGGAGATCACCTTCGAAGAAGCGCTGGCCGTGGGCGTGGAGCCGGCGAAGTAGGAAATCGACCACAGAGCACACGGAGAGCACAGAGATAGACAGGGCATGATGGGTGAAGCAGGGGACTCTTCCCCTTCACCCCAATCATTGTCTTTGCTTCTCTGTGGCCTCCGTGTGCTCTGTGGTTCGTTCTCTTCTATCTAGTTGATTTGTAAATACCGCGCCAATGCAGCCCGGGCACGGAACGCTTTTTGCACTGCACGCGCACGCCGGAGCGCTCTTGCGCTCCTCGCGCGCCTGAGTCAAATTGGCTTCGTGGAAGCCGCACACCTGAATGGAATCCATCAGGCCCTCAGCGCCGTTCACGAAACCGTCGGTACGCTCAGCTTTTCGCGGTGCGATCAGGATGACGTGTTTGAACTCATCGATCGGGTGGAATCGGAGCTCTCCTCCAATCACCCGAACGTACAGATCATGTGCACGTTCCTGAACTCGATCGCCCGCAGTCTTCGTGCCCAGCCGGAGGCCCGCGAGGCCTGCCTGGTCATCGAGGACGCGATTGAGCGGGCCGGGTTTCCGAGCACCTGGCAAGCTGGGATCTGATTGGCCGCAACGGTCGAGCCTCGTCGCTCAGGCGGCGGGGCCGGACCAGCGCATGCACGCAGACCTGCCGCTTACCTTCAACCCTGTCCTGAACCCTGGCGTCTACGTCTATTGCGTTGCGCCCGCGGATTTCGCGCTGCCCGCTCACGACATGGTGGCGAGCTTTCGCGAAGCCGAAGGGCTCACCGTCGTACTCTCGGAAGAGGCGGCGCGCCGTGCAGGCCTGACGCCTGTGTTTCGCGCCGCGTGGATTACGCTCACGGTGAACTCGCAGCTCGAGGACGTGGGGCTGACTGCCGCATTCTCGGAGGTGCTGGCGGAGGCGGGCATCTCGTGCAACGTGATCGCGGCCGTGCATCACGATCACCTGTTCGTGCCGGTGGAGCGTGGCCGTGAGGCGCTCGAGCGGCTCAGCGTCGCGTCACCGCGTAAGCGCACAGTTCCCTGACGAATTTCGCCGCGACGACGGCCGTCACGCCGTTGACGTCGCGATCGGGGTTCAGCTCGACGACATCCGCGCCCGCGAGCGGCGCGCGCTGTCTTTCCAGCACCTGCAGCACGTCCCGCACGCTCAGGCCACCCGGCTCGTGATGCGAAACGCCGGGCGCATACGCGGGATCGAGGCCATCGAGATCGATGCTCACGTACAGCGGCGCGCCGAGCACCGGAACGCGCGCGAGGTCGAGCGCGCGCATCTCGATGATCTGCACGCTGAAACGCGCCGCCTGCTCGCGCTGGTGGCGGTTGAGCGTGCGGATGCCGACCTGCACCAGCCTGCGCGCCAGGCCCGCCTCCATGATCCGCGCGAACGGCGAGGCATGCGAGCGCGCATTGCCCTCGAAAGAGTCGTAGAGGTCAGGGTGCGCGTCGAAGTGCAGGATCTCGAGCGGTCCGTGCTCGGCGGCGAGCGCGCGCACCACCGGGAACGTCACGGAATGATCGCCGCCCAGTAACAGTGGGCAGGTGCCCGCGCGCACGGCGTTGCGCGTTGCTTCCTCGATGCGCGCATCGTCGCCGTCTGCCTCTTCGAGTGCCACATCGCCGCAGTCGCGCAGCTCGATGTCATCGCCAAGCTCCAGGCCGCTTTCGGTGGCGCTGTTGCCGGATTCGGAAAAAAGCGCCGCGCGGATGTGCGCCGGTGCGCGCGCCGGGCCCCGCAGGAACGAGGAATGACGGTCGGTGGGCAGTCCGAGAAGACTGATCGCGAGCCTGGATGCGGTCGGCATGCAGGGATTCTAAACGTGGAACCGATATACGCGCTTGCGGCATGATGCACGCTTTGGCCCTGCCTGGTGATCCCATGCGCCTGAAACTCGCCGCGCTCCTCACGCTCGCCGCCGTCGTGGCGCACGCCGCGGAACCGGTCCCGCCCGCGCCTGCGCGCCAGGAAGGAGAAGGACCGTACTCACAGCTCATCCTGCGCAACGTGGTGGTGATTCCAGGGACGGGCGCACCCGCCTTCGGCCCGGCCGATGTCGTGATCGAGGGCAATCGCATCGTGCAGGTGATGTCGGTGGGATCGCCGGGCGGGACGAAAGAGGAGCCCAAGCGGCCCAAGCTTGCGGCCGGCGGTCGCGAGATCGACCTGCGCGGCCATTACGTGATTCCGGGCATCGTCGACATGCATGGACACATCGGCGGAGAAGAGCAGGGCGTCAGCGCGGAGTACGTCTACAAGCTGTGGATGGGCCACGGCATCACCAGCATCCGCGATCCCGGCTGCGGCAACGGCATCGACTGGTGCGTGAGCGAGCAGAAGCGCAGCGAGCGCAACGAGATCGCCGCGCCGCGCATCTTCCCGTACGCGTTCTTCCGCCCCGATGTGCCGGCGACGAAGCCTGAGGACGGCCGGCGCTGGGTGCGCGAGATGAAGGCGAAGGGCGCGCTGGGCATGAAATGCTTCGGCTATCGCCCCGACGTGCTCGAAGCGGTGTTCGATGAGCTGAAGAGACAGGGCATGCGCAGTGCGTGTCATCATGCGCAGCTGGATGTCACGCGCGTGAACGTGCTCACCACGGCGCGCTGGGGACTCACCTCCATGGAGCACTGGTACGGATTGCCGGAGGCGCTGTTTGCCGATCGCACGGTGCAGGACTACCCGGCCGCGTACAACTACAACAACGAGCAGGATCGATTCGGCCAGGCGGGACGATTGTGGAAACAGGCCGCGGGCCACGGCAGCGACAAGTACGAGGCGGTGATGAAGGAGCTGCTCGCGCTCGACTTCACCATCGATCCCACCTTCAACATCTATTCCGCCTCGCGCGACCTGATGCGCGCGCGGCGCGCCGAGTGGCACGAGCTGTACACGATGCCCTCGCTGTGGCAGTTCTACACGCCCAACCGCGACAACCACGGCAGCTTCTTCTTCGACTGGGGTATCGAGGACGAGGTCGCATGGCGCGACAACTACCGTCTGTGGATGTCGTTCGTGAATGACTACAAGAATCGCGGCGGGCGCGTCACCGTGGGCTCGGACTCGGGCTTCATCTACCAGCTGTACGGTTTCGGCACGATCCTCGAGATGGAAATGCTGCGCGAAGCCGGTTTCCATCCGCTCGAAGTGCTGCGCGCAGCGACACTGAACGGTGCGCAGGCGCTCGGCGCACAGGATCGCATCGGCACGGTGGAGCCGGGCAAGCTCGCCGATCTCGCCGTGCTCGACGAGAACCCGCTCGCGAACCTGAAGGTGCTGTACGGCACCGGGCACATTCGCCTGGGCGATGATGGCAAGGCGCAGCGCGTGGGCGGGGTCAAGTACACGATCAAGGATGGCATCGTGTTCGACTCGCGCCGCCTGCTCGCCGACGTGCGCGCGATGGTCGCGGCCGACAAACAGCGGCGCGGCTGGAAAGAGCTCCCGCAGCCCTAGCGCCGCGCCACGGAAAAGGGGACAGTATTCTGTTCTGCCGCTCCGCTGCCGGAATCAACCCCTTTTTCCAGCCTTCCGTCGCTCCTTGTGTCTCCAAAGGGGGACACTTCGAGCGCCACGTCAGCGTTGTCTTACGCCGCCGAACGACCGGCGCTGCTGGCACCCTTGGCCGACCGCTGCTCGAATGCCATGATCAAACGAGAGGAAGCGTGGCATGGCATGGGCTCTCAGGCTGCGGGAGGCTTTCCGGCGATTTCAGATCCGCCGCAAGACCGCCGGCCAGCCCGAGATCCGGCAGCGCATCGTCAATCCGTGGCACGCAGTCTCCGTAGTCGCCGGCCCATACTCCTGCGCTGCTGCGCTGCACCTGCGCGACAAGCGCATGCTGTCGAAAGAGGCCCCGGCGCTGCCGCTGCCCAACTGCACCATGCCGCGTGACTGCGCGTGCCGCTTCCAGCATCACGCGGATCGTCGTTCCGAGCCGCGTCGCGCGCGCGACATGGGATATGCCTTCAACCGCAATTACAGCGGCGCCGAGCGGCGCGGCGAAGGTCGCGGCCGGCGGTCGACCGACATCGAGACGATGCCCTTCAAGCACTGACGCCGGCGCTCATCCCCTTCAACGGCGTTCGATCCACGCGCAGGCCGGATCGCTTTGCGCATTGCACCGGTCCATGACTAGGATCGCGCCCATGCGCTCCATCGGTGCCGGGCTTGCGGTATTTGCGTTATTGGCGTTCGCATCGACAGCTTCCCACGCAGCGGAACCTGCGCTGCCCGCCGATCTCGCTCGGGCAGTGAGTGAGTACGATGCCGCCACGACGAGCAACGACACCGCGACGCTCGCGCGGCTCGTCGCCGACGACTACCTGCTCGTGAACTCCGATTCGTCGGTGCAGGGCAAGGAGTCGTACCTCGCCGACTTCCGCGTCCCGGGCTTCAAGCTCGATCCCTACGTGCTGCGAGATCCCGTGTACAGGGTGTGGGAGAGTGGCGCGGTGACGGGCGGCCTGCTGAATCTCAGCTGGATCCAGGATGGCCAGCGACGAGTGCGCCTGCTGCGAATTGCGCACGTCTGGCGCAAGCGCGACGGACGCTGGCAGCTCGCCTACACGCAGCTCACGCGCGTGCCGGACTAGCGTCGCGCCGAACCGCAGCTATCCGAACTGCGGCTCGCACGTGACCGGGCACTTCACCGTGCGCGCGATGAAACACAACTCATGCGCGCGGGCATGCAGGGATTGCGCGCGCTGCGTGTCCGATCCGGGGGCGAGCGTGACACGCGGGCGCAGCACCACGCGCGTGAACTCGCCGCTCCCATCCTCGTTCTCGGTCATCACCCCTTCGGGCTTGTCTTCATACGCCGTGACGACGATGCCGGCTTCCGCACACAAATGCAGATACCAGAGCTGGTGACAGGTGGAGAGCGACGCCACCAGCAGTTCCTCCGGATTCCAGCGGGTGCGATCGCCGCGAAACGAGGGATCGGAGGAGCCGAGGATCGTCGCCTTGCCTTCGGCAGAGATGTCGTGGTCGCGCTTGTAGGCGCGATAGGAAGACGTTCCGGTGCCGTTGTTGCCGGTCCAGCGCACGGACGGCGAATAACGATGCTCTCTACTCACGGGACCCTCCGTCAATAACGCAAATACCGCAAACCCGGCACCGCTAATTATCGAGCATCTTCATGCCGATTTCGCCATAGCGCGTGCCGCTCGCGATCCCGGGCGGAAACGCCTCGGCGAGGAACATCTGGTCGCAGCCCTGCAGCACGATGTCCGCCGCCGCCAGGTTCTCGGCGAGGTAGCGGCGCCGCTTGGTGCCGGGGATCGGCACGATGTCCTCGCCCTGCGACAGGACCCAGGCGAGCGCGATCTGCGCGGGCGTGTGGCCCGTGCGCTCGCTCAGCTTCTCCAGCGCCGCGACCAGCTTCAGGTTGCGTTCGAAGTTCTCGCCCTGGAAGCGCGGCATGTTCTGCCGCGTATCGCCTTCGGTCGCGAAGTCGGAGGCCTGCTTGCGCGCTCCGGTGAGGAAGCCGCGACCGAGGGGGCTGTAGGGCACGAAACCGATGCCCAGCTCGCGGCACGTCGGCAGCACCTGGGCTTCGACGTTGCGTTCCCAGAGCGAATACTCCGATTGCAGCGCCGAGATCGGGTGCACCGCGTGCGCGCGCCGGATGTTGGTGGGCGAGGCCTCCGACAGGCCGAGGTACCCCACTTTTCCCTGTTGCACCAGGTCCGCCATCGCTCCCACCGTGTCCTCGATGGGCACATTCGGATCGACGCGATGCTGATAAAGCAGATCGATGTGATCGACCCCCAGGCGCACGAGCGAAGCCTCGACCACCTCGCGCACGTGCTCGGGCCGGCTGTCGACGCCGTTGATGCGCCCGTCCACTTCGATGTGAAAGCCGAACTTGGTGGCGATCACGGCCTGCTCGCGCCGTCCCTGCAGCGCGAACCCGACCAGCTTTTCATTGGTGAACGGCCCGTAGACCTCCGCGGTGTCGAGCAGGGTCACGCCCGCATCGAGCGCAGCGTGGATGGTTGCCACCGCTTCGTCCTCGTTGCGTGCGCCGTAGCCCCAGCTCATGCCCATGCACCCCAGGCCGAGCGCCGACACTTCCAATCCCTGCGATCCCAGTTTGCGCTTGCGCATGGTGCTTCGACCTCCGCGGACGTGCATCACAGTCGGTTCCAAGTCTAGCTGTCGGAGCGATTGTTAACTGCTTCACAGCGAGCTGTGTCCGCGCGCCAAATTTCTGACGCTCCATTTCTCAAGCCTGGCGCGCGCACCGTCAATTCTCCGTAAGTCGTTGTTTTCGTCCGCTGAAAAGTCGTGGCATGGAACTTGCTCCTTCCGCTCGCCGCAACTTCTTTCGTGGAGTCCGACGACAATGGCCGAAGCAACCGCAGAAGCAGCAGCGCCCGCCGCGGCGCCGAAGTCCGCGCTGGTGGGCACGCTGCTCAACTCCGCCGGCATGTTCGCAGCGAGTCTCGTCGCCGTGGTCGCGGGCGGGTTCATCAACGCGCAGTTGCATCATCCGCCCGAGTACGTGCTCAACGAGAAGGACGGACGCATCACCCTCTACGTGCCGCCGCCCCCGAAAGAGGCGAAGGGCAAGGGCAAGGACAAGGACCAGGTCGCGCAACCGGCGCTGTTCTACTCGATGGATCCGCCGCTGGTGGTGAACTTCGAGGATCACCAGGCGGTGCGCTTCCTGCAGATCGGCGTCGACATCATGACGCGCGATCCCCTGGCGATCGAAGCGGCGCAGAAGCACAGCCCGCTGATCCGCAACAACCTGCTGCTGGTGATCAGCAACCGCGACTACCAGAAGCTCATGACGCGCGAGGGCAAGGAGGAGCTGCGCGCCGAAGCGCTGGCCGAGGTGCGCAAGATCCTGAAGAAGGAAACGCCCGACGCTGTGATCGAGGATCTCCTGTTCACGAGCTTCATCGTCCAGTGAGCAAGGAAGAGATCATGACCACCGACGCAGGGCCGGCGGTGCCGCCGCCCGGTTCCGTCCTCACGGACGAGGAAGCCGCGGCGCTGCTGGAGCGCAAGGGTCCGAAGCCCGGCGAAGCGCGTCCGCTGGACCTCGCGAAGCTGCGCATCTCGCACGGCCGCCTGCCGATGCTCGAGATGCTGCACCAGACGTTCGTCGGCCTGTACCGCACCTCGATCGGCGCGATGGTCAAGCGCGAGGTGCAGGTGAGCCTGCAGCGCATCGAGACACAGAAGTGCGCCGACTACTTCGCGGCGCTCAAGGCGCCCGCGAGTCTCGACGTCGTGAACGTGAAGCCCCTGAAGGGCTCGGCGCTGTTCTCGATCGAGCCTGCGCTGCTCTACCAGATGGTGGAGACGTTCTACGGCGGCAACGGCCGTGGCTTCGCGCGCGACAGCGAGCGCCCCATCACGCCCGCCGAGCATCGCTTCGGCCAGATGCTCATCAAGCAGATGTTCGCGGATCTCAAGAAGGCGTGGGCGCCGATCGCGCAGCTCGAATTCGAGATCGCGCGCAGCGAGAGCAACCCCGCGTTCGTCAGCATCGCGAACCCCGGCGAAGGCCTGCTCGTCAACCGTTTCCTCGTGGAGCTCCCCAACGGCAGCGGCACGATCGATTTCGTGATCCCGGAGCCCATGTTCGAGCCTTTGCGCGAGTCGCTGCGCAACCCGGGCGGCGCTCCCAAGAACGATTCTTCCGCCAACTGGCCGGCGATCCTGCGCGAGCACCTGCGCGATGCGGTCGTGGAAGTGCGCGGCGTGCTCGCCGAGACGCGCCTGAACCTGCGCGAGCTGGTGGCGCTCAAGCCCGGCGACGTGCTGAACATCGATGCCCCGGGCGCCGCGCGCCTGTGCGTGGGCGATGTGCCCGTCTACAGCGCCAAGTTCGGAATTTCCGGTGAGCGCAACGCGCTCAAGCTCACCGGCCCCACCCCTGCCGGCCCGCGCAAGGCCGGCTGATCGACGGAGAAAACCGTGAGCAATGCGAACAGTAATGGCGGCAACGCCGCCCCCTCGATGGCGCGCGCCCAGTTCGGCAACCTTTCGCCGGACGCGCGCGCGGCCGGCGGGGGCGACGTGAGCCTGGATCTGATCATGGACGTGGGTGTCACGGTCGCGCTCGAAGTCGGCCGCGCCCGCATCACCGTGCGCGAGCTCCTGCAGCTCACACAGGGCTCCATCATCGAGCTCGATCGCCTCGCCGGCGAGCCGCTGGACGTGCTCGTCAACGGCGTGCGCGTGGCGCGCGGCGAAGTCGTGGTCGTGAACGAGAAGTTCGGCATCCGCCTCACCGAAGTCGTGCCACCCGGCGAGCGCATGGAGCAGGTGAAGTGAATCAGGCGACCACACCGGTCGCCGCAGTCCCAGGCTTCGATGCCGGCGGGCTGGTGGAGATGATGCTGAGCCTCGCGCTGGTCGTCGGGCTCATCATCGCGCTGTCTTGGGTCATCGGACGGCTGCGCAACGTTTCACGCACCGGCTCCGGCGCGATGAGCGTCGCCGCCGAGATCGTCATCGGCCCCAAGGAGCGCATCGTGCTGGTGCGCGTGGGCGACCGACAGGCGCTCGTCGGCGTGAGCGCGGCGGGTGTCACTTCGCTTTCGCTCCTCGAACAGAACATCGTGGTGCCCGATGCAGCCACGGCGACGAACTTCGCGCTCAAGCTGAAGGAAGTCATGTCGCGCGCAGGGATCGGCAAGTGAAACCCTCGCTGCGCTTCCTGGCCTCTGTCCTGTTGCTGCTCGCGCTGCCCGTCGCGGGCTTCGCGCAGGACGCGATCCTGCCGGCGCTCACGGTTCAGACCGCGCCGAGCGGCGGCCAGACCTATTCGCTGACGATCCAGATCCTCCTGCTGATGACGGTGTTGACGCTCCTCCCGGCGCTGCTCCTCAGCATGACCGCGTTCACGCGAATCGTGATCGTGCTCGCGATCCTGCGCCAGGCGATCGGCCTGCCGCAGACCCCCCCGAACCAGGTGATGATCGGTCTTGCGCTCTTCATGACGCTGTTCGTGATGAGCCCGACCATCTCCGATTCCTACGCGAACGGCGTCAAGCCCTACCTCGACGGCCAGGTCCAGGGCGAAGTCGCTTTCGACCGCAGTGTCGGACCGCTCAAGGCTTTCATGCTGCGCCAGACGCGTGACAGCGACCTGGCGATGTTCCAGAAGATCGCGAACGCGCCCGAGTTCAAGGGCCCGGAGGACGTGCCGCTCACGGTCCTGATCCCGACGTTCATCGTGAGCGAGCTCAAGACCGCGTTCCAGATCGGCTTCCTGATCTTCATCCCGTTCCTGATCATCGACCTGGTGGTGGCGAGCGTGCTGATGTCGATGGGCATGATGATGCTCTCGCCGATGCTCGTGTCGCTGCCGTTCAAGATCATGCTGTTCGTGCTCGTCGACGGCTGGTCGCTGCTCATGGGCACGCTCGCCGGGAGCTTCGCATGACGCCCGAAGCGGTCATCACCATCGGGCAGCAGGCGCTCACGATCACGACACTCCTCGCCGCACCGCTGCTCATCGCCGCGCTGGTCGTGGGTCTGGTCGTCGGCATGATCCAGGCCGCGACCCAGATCAACGAGATGACCCTGAGTTTCATCCCCAAGCTCGCCGTGCTGGTCGCGGCGATCTTCGTCACAGGCCCCTGGATGCTGAAGACGCTGGTCGGCTATACGCGCCAGCTGTTCGAGAGCATCCCGGCGATGCTGGGGTAGGCGCGTGATCACCCTGAGCAGTGGCGACATCGTGACTTTCGTGCAGAGCGTGATGTGGCCGTTTCTGCGCGCGATCGGCCTGTTCCTGGTCGCCCCGGTGTTCGGCGCCGCCGTGGTGCCGGCGCGCATCAAGGTGATCCTCGCCATCCTGCTCGGCTTCCTGCTCGCGCCGATCGCAGGTCCCACGGTCGCGGTCGAGCCGCTCGGCGTGCACATGATGCTGCTCGCCGCGGTGCAGATCCTCATCGGCGTCGCGATGGCGTTCGTGATCCAGATCATCTTCGAGGCGCTGATGCTCGCGGGCCAGGCCATCGCGAGCACCATGGGCCTGGGCTACGCCACGCTCCTCGATCCGCAGCGTGGCGTGTCCGTGCCGGTGGTCAGCCAGTTCCTGCTCGTGCTCGGCGTGCTGCTGTTCCTTTCGATCGACGGGCACCTGGCGATCATCGAGATCCTGGCGGAAAGCTTCCGCTGGATGCCGGTGGGCGAGCTGGGCTTTCCCGCCAATGCAGCGCAGGCGGTGGCCAACTGGGGCGGCAAGATCTTCGAGGCGGGCCTCATGATCGGGCTGCCGGCGATTCTCGCGCTCATTGTTGTTAACGCCGCATTGGGCGTGGTGAGCCGCGCCGCCCCCTCGCTCAACCTGTTCTCGATCGGTTTCCCGGTGAGCCTGGGCGTAGGGTTCCTCGTGATCATCCTGAGCCTG
>DASTQG010000365.1:0-2495 GCA_035761885.1 Steroidobacteraceae bacterium
TCCGGGTTGGGGGGCGGCGGCTTCTATCTCCTGCACCGGGCCAGCGACGGCAAGCAGATCTTTGTCGATGCGCGCGAGGTCGCGCCCATGGCCGCGACCAAGGACATGTTCCTCGGCCCGGACGGCGAAGCGGTGGCAGGCCGCTCGACCCAGACCGCGCTCGCCGCCGCGATACCGGGCGAGGCCGCGGCTCTCGAGCACCTGGCCGAGACTTACGGCCGCCTGACGCTCGCGCAGAATCTGGAGCCTGCGATCCGCCTGGCGCGCGACGGTTTCCCCGTCTACGCGCGCCTGGTGAGCGACATCACCAGCAAGAAGAAGGCGTTCGAGCGAACGCCGGATGCGACCAAGATCTTCCTGCTGCGCGGTGCAGTCCCGCCCGAGGGCCACATCCTCAGGCAGCGCGATCTCGCGCGCAGCTTCGAGCTGCTCGCGAAAGGCGGCGCTGACGAGTTTTATCGCGGCGAGCTCGGCCGACGCCTCGTCGCCGGCGTCAGCGCGCTCGGCGGTATCTGGTCGACCCAGGATTTCGCCAACTACCGGCTGATCGAGCGCGAGCCCCTGGTCGGCTCCTATCGCGGCACCCGCATCGTGACGGCGCCGCCGCCGTCGGCTGGCGGCATCGTGCTCATCAACGTGCTCAATATCCTCGACGGCTACGACCAGGAACGCCTCGATTCGGCATCGCGCAAGCACCTCGTGATCGAAGGCCTGAGACGCGCGCACCGCGATCGCGCCGAGTACCTGGGCGACCCGGCGTTCGTGAAGAATCCCGTTGAGCGGTTGGTGAGTCCGGAATACGCGGCGGGTCAGCGCACCTCGATCCGCCTCGACCGCGCAACGCCGAGCGCCGCGCTGCCCGGCTACGTGGGGGACGCGAGCTCCGGCATCGCGACGACGCACTTCTCGATCATGGATCGCGAGGGCAACCGCGTAGCGGGATCGATCACCCTCAACGCCTGGTTCGGCACGGGTCTGGTGGCCCCCGGCACCGGCATTCTGCTGAACAACCAGATGGACGACTTCTCCGTGAAGCCGGGCACGCCGAACATGTTCGAGCTGGTGGGGGCGGACGCGAACGCCGTGGCGCCGGGCAAGCGGCCGCTGTCGAGCATGGCGCCGACGTTCCTGGAATCGGAGCGCGGCGTGGCGATCCTCGGCTCACCGGGCGGCAGCTACATTCCGACCCTCGTGTTGCTGGGAACGCTGAACCGCCAGCAGGGCTTCGACGCGATGCAGATCGTCACCGCGCGCCGCTTCCACCACCAGTACCTGCCCGACGTCGTGACGGTCGAGGAGGGCGCATTCACGGACGAAGAGCGCGCCTCGCTCGCGCAGCGCGGCCACACCTTCCGCGCATGGCCTGCGACCATCGGCAACATGCAGGTCGTGACGTGGGACTATTCGGGCAAGGTATCCGCGGGCTCGGATCCGCGCGCCGCCGGCAAGGGCATCGTCCGCTAGTAGGAAGGAACAGCCACGAAATACACGAAAGGCACGAACGGAGAGGGTGATCGAGATTTGCTCATTTTCGTTTTCTTCTTTTCGTGTTTTTTCGTGTTTTTCGTGGCCATGACTTTTTCTGGCAGTACGGGCAGAAGTAGCTCGACCGCTGTGCCTGCGTGATCTGCCGGATCGGCGTCCTGCAGACGCGGCACGCCTTGCCCACACGCTCGTACACGTACAGCTTCTGCCGAAAGTAGCCCGGCGTGCCCTCCGCGCTCACATAGTCGCGCAGCGTCGTGCCGCCGACGCGGATGGCGAGGGCGAGCACCTGCTTGATGGAGCGCGCGAGGCGATCGAGGCTGCGCTGGTCCAGACGACCGGCCGGCGTGCGCGGGTCGATGCGCGCACGAAACAGCGCCTCGCTCGCGTAAATATTGCCGACGCCGACGACGACCTGGCTATTCATCAGTAACTGCTTGATGTGTACCTTGCGTCGGCGCGTCACGCGCTCCAGGTAGGCCCCGTTGAACGCCGCGTCGAGGGGCTCCGGAGCCAGGCGTCGCAGCAGCGGATGGGACAAAGCGTCCTCGGAGGTCCACAACAGGCTTCCGAAGCGGCGTGGATCGTTGAAGCGCAGCGCCAGGCCCGAGTCGAGGACGATGTCGACGTGATCGTGGGCCAGGACGGGCGTCTGAGCTTCCAGCACCCGCAAGCTCCCGGACATGCCCAGGTGCAGGATCAGGCTGCCGCGCTCGAGGTCGATCAGGAGATACTTGGCCCGGCGCCGTGCGCCCCGCACAGCCTGTCCGGCGGCCTCGCGCGCCAGAGAGCCTGGGACGGGCCAGCGGAGCCTTGGCTCTCTCACGGTGATGGCTGTCACGCGCCTGCCACGCAGGTAAGGCTCGATCCCGCGCAGGGTTGTCTCGACTTCAGGAAGTTCAGGCATTTCCGCACCGCAGTTTACGTGGCCTGCGTCATTTGGAGTGGGGGGACCGATCCGATATAGTCAGCGCCCTTTCCATAATCCGATGCGCGGAGCCCCCTGATGG
>DASTQG010000366.1:0-3205 GCA_035761885.1 Steroidobacteraceae bacterium
CTGCCGCCGAATCGGGATAGATCAGGATGTTGCCGTAAGCGTCGACCTTGCCGTGATGCTTCGGCAGGACCACCGTGGTCGAGTCCATCTCGACGACGATTGCCGGTCCCGCGATACGGTTGCCGGCCTTGAGCTTCGCGCGGTCGTACACCACCGCGGTCACGTTCTTGCCATCCATGTACGCGGACTGCTTGCCGACCGCGGCCGCCTTCGGATCGGCCGAGCCTTTCGGCACGACCTGGCGCTTCACCTTGATGCCGCGGCCCTGCACCGCCGCGCGCAACGTCACCAGCTCGTGCTCGAGCTGCAGCGCGAACGTGAACAGGCGCTTGTGCTCTTCGTCGAACTGGTCGGAAATCGCCTTGAGGCCGCGCTTTTCCAGGTCCTTCATGGTCACGTTCACGGCGAGGCGCAGGCCCTGTCCGTGGTAGCGCAGGTCGACCTGGTAGCTGATCTCGATCTCCTCGCGCGGTACGCCCTCCTTCTCCAGCGACTTCGATGCATCGCTCGCCAGTTCCTTGAGGATCTTCACCACCTCGCGCGCGCTGGTCTCGGAGAACTTGCGCACGTAAGTGCGGGCGCGCTCGTCGCGCACCGCGGTGGTCGCATCGCCCAGCGCGCACAGCACGCCGGGGCCCGGCGGGACGATCGACGGCCAGGAGCCGAGCAGGCGCGAGATCGCGTTGGCATGCAGCGGGCCGGCACCTCCGAACGCGATCAGCGCGTAGTCGCGCGGGTCGTAACCCTGCTCCACCGACACCAGGCGCAGCGCGCCGGTCATGTTCTCGTTGACGATGTTGTAGATGCCGAGCGCGGCGTCTTTGGTCGAGAGATTCAGCGCAGTGCCGATCTTCTCCACCGCTTTCGTCGCGAGCCCGCGATCGAGCTCCATCTCGCCGCCCAGGCGCTGCATCTCCGGCAGGTAGCCGAGCACGATGTTCGCATCGGTCACGGTCGGTTCGGTGCCGCCCTTGCCGTACGCAGCGGGTCCGGGATCCGCGCCCGCGCTCTGCGGACCAACGCGCAGCGCCTTGGTGAGCTCCGGCACGTGCGCGATCGAGCCGCCACCCGCACCGACAGTACGAATGTCGACCGAGGACGCGCGAACGGTGACGTCACCCACGGTGGTTTCACGCCGCAGGCGCGGCTCGCCGTCCTGGATCAGCGCGACGTCCGTCGAAGTGCCGCCGACGTCGATGGTCAGAAGGTTCGGAAATCCCGCCTGCACCGCACCCCACAGCGCGCCCGTCACGCCGCCCGCCGGGCCGGACATGAGCAGGTTCACCGGGTATTCCTCGGCGGAGGCCGCCGAGGCGAGACCGCCGTCGGAACGCAGGATGTGCAGTTTCACGTCCTTCGCGGTCTTCTCGAGCTTGGTCTGCAGGTTGTGCACGTACTTCGACACGCGCGGGCGCACGTAGGAATTGGCAACCGTCGTGACGGTACGCTCGTATTCCTGCATCTCCGGAACGACTTCCGAGGACAGCGACACCGGGACGCCCGGCAGCTCTTCCTTCGCGATCTCCTTCACGCGACGCTCGTGCGCGTCGTTCGCGAACGCGTTGATCAGGGAGACGGTCAGTGCCTCGATCTTCTTCGCCTTGAGCTGGCGCAGCGAGTCGCGCAGCGCGGACTCGTTGAGCGGAGAAACCACCTCGCCTTTCGCGCTGACGCGTTCGTCCGCCTCGATCGTGCAGGCGAGCGGCGCCATCGGCAGGCTCTTGTTGTAGATCACCCAGCCGCCCAGGCCGCCGGGCACGAAGGAGCGCGCGATCTGCAGCACCTGGCGGTAGCCGCGCGTCGTCACGAGGCCGCAACGCGCGCCGGTGCCGGTGAGCACGGTGTTGGTCGCAACGGTCGTGCCGTGCATCACGTGATCGATGAGATCCGCGTTGATGCCCGCGCGCTCGCACACGCGCGCGAGGCCGTTCAGCACCCCGACCGACTGGTCCCCGGGCGTGCTCGGAACCTTGGCCGAGTAGGTGTTGCCGGTGGCTTCGTCGACCAGCAGCAGGTCCGTGAACGTGCCGCCGACGTCGACGCCTAGACGATATGACATGCGATTTCCCCTGTGCGAGAGGCGGGCGAGTATCTGGTTTTCGCGTGGGAGCCGCAATTGACTGAGCGGTCACTCTCCACGCTGGGGACGTTCACCTTGGAAAATGTGAATGTCCCCTTTTCGATCATGCGGCCTGCGTGACCTTGGGAAAGCTGCCCGCCTTGATCAGCATGCCCGGTACCGTGCGGCCGAGCTGGTCCTGCAGCCACTTGCCGGTTTCGATGATCCCCTCGAGCGACACGCCCGTCTGGATGCCCGAGCGCTGCAGCATGTACAGCAGATCCTCCGTCGGAATGTTGCCGGTGGCCGCGGGCGCAAAGGGGCAGCCGCCGACGCCGCCTACGCTCGAGTCCAGCACCGCAACGCCGGCCTGCACCGCCGCATACGCATTCGCGATGCCGGTGTTGCGCGTGTTGTGGAAGTGGCAGCGCAGCGGCATGCCCGGCACGACCTCGCGCGCGCGGCTCACGAGTTCCGTCACCTGCGTGGGCACTCCCACGCCGATGGTGTCGGCGAGCGCGATCTCGATCGGGCGACCCTCGGCAACGCGCTCGACCACCTCGAGCACGCGAGCGACCGGCATCTCGCCTTCGAACGGACAACCGAATGCCGCCGAGACTGTCACCTGAGCGCGTACGCCCGCCTCGCGCGCTGCCTTGGCGATGTCGAGCCACGCCGCGATCGATTCTTCCGTGCTCACGCCCTGGTTGCGACGGTTGAACGTGTCGCTCGCGACCACTGCCATTCCCACTTCGGTGCAACCAGCGGCCAGCGCACGATCGAGACCCTTGCGATTCAGCACCAGGCCGACGTACTGCACGTCGCTGCGCTTGTTCAGGCCCGCGAGCACTTGTTCCGCGTCCGCCATCTGCGGCACGCGCTTGGGGCTCACGAAACTGGTGACTTCCAGCCGGCGGATGCCCGCCCCGATCAGCCGGTTGATCAGTTCGATCTTGGCGGCGGTGGGCAGATTGCCCGGTTCACTCTGTAGACCGTCGCGCGGTCCGACCTCGACAATCTCGACGTGCTTCAGCATGGTGCGTTCCCAATAGTGGTCAAAATTGTATACACTTCGCGCCCCGACACCAAGACGGTTCAGCGACTTTATGGGTCGTAGTGGGGCCGATGTATACACCAGCGGCCTTA
>DASTQG010000367.1:0-2541 GCA_035761885.1 Steroidobacteraceae bacterium
CACCGCGTATGCGCTCTACGAATTTGGCATCGAGAACGCCGCTTTCGTCGAACGCACCCGCTGCATCTGGTCCCAGTTCCTGGTCGAGCGCCTGTGCCGCGAGTGCGCACGCGCCACCCAGTCGTCGCCCGACGAGCTGGCCTACCTGTTCCCGAGCGGGATCCCGCCTGGAGATCTCCTCGCCGAGGTCGGGTGTCCCGCTTGCGAGCGGCGCGGCACGAAGCACCGGGAAGCGATCTGCGAAGTCGTGGTCGTCGACGAATCGACCCGCGCCGCGGTGCGCGACGCGCTGCTGGAAGACAGGGCCCCGGCGCTGCCTCCGGGGCTCCACGTCAGGGCCCAGGACCACGCACGCAATCTCCTCGCGCGAGGCACGATCGGCGTGGGCACCTTTCGCAACGCGATTCGCCGCAACCCGCTGCTGCGCGCCCAGAACCTCCTCGAGCGCGAGCAATCGCGCTCTTCGCGTCTCGACCTCGCGAGCCGGCACAAGAGCGAATTCCTCGCCAACATGTCGCACGAGCTGCGCACGCCGCTGAACAGCTCGCTGATCCTGGCCAAGCTGCTGGCCGACAACCGCGACGGCAATCTCTCGCCCGAGCAGGTCAAGTATGCGCGCGGCATCACCACGGCCGGCAACGACCTGCTGACACTGATCAACGACATCCTCGACCTGTCCAAGATCGAGGCGCGCAAGATCGACCTGACGCATGCCGCCATCGACCTGAACGAGCTGGCGCATCGCCTGTCCGAAGCCTTCGAACCCATGGCGCTCCAGAAGCAGATCCTGTTCCGCGTCTTCAAGGCGCCGGACCTGCCGGCCACCATCGACAGCGATGCGCAGCGGCTCTCGCAAATCCTGAAGAACCTGCTGTCGAACGCGCTCAAGTTCACCGAGCGCGGCACGGTGTCGCTGGAGATGCGGCCGCTGGGCAACGACGTGGAGTTCGCGGTGCGCGACACGGGCATCGGCATCGCGGCCGAGCACCAGCAGGTCATCTTCGAGCCATTCCGCCAGGCCGACGGCACCACCAACCGCAAGTTCGGCGGCACCGGGCTCGGTCTTTCGATCTCGCGCGAGCTCGCGCGCCTGCTGGGCGGACAAATCAAGCTCGAGAGCACGCCCGGCGAGGGCAGCGTGTTCCGCCTGGTGCTGCCGCGAACGCTGCCCGCGGCCCCCGCCGCGCACGCCGCCGAGGTCGGCGCCGTGGCGGCGCCGCAAGCCGTGGCGCCGGGACACGAGCCGCACGCCGCGCGCCGCAGCACGCGACCCGCGCTGCTGCCCGACGACCGCGCGTCCATCCAGGATGACGGTCGCGTGCTGCTGGTGATCGAAGACGATCCGCTGTTCGCCCGCGTGCTCTACGACCTGGCGCACGAGCTGGGTTTCGACTGCCTGCTGGCCTCGACCGCCGACGAGGGCATGGAGCTCGCCACGCAGTTCCGCCTGGCCGCCGTGGTGCTCGACGTCAAACTACCCGACCATTCCGGGCTCACGGTGCTCGACCGCCTCAAGCACAACCCGATGACGCGCCACGTGCCCGTGCAGGTGATCTCCGCGACCGACTATGCGCGCGCGGCGCGCGAGATGGGCGCGGCCGGCACACTGGTGAAGCCCGTCGACCGCGACCAGCTGCAAGCGGCGCTGCTCGCGCTCAAGGAGAAGTTCGCCAGCGAGCAGCGCACCGTGCTGGTGGTCGAGGACAACGAGCTGCAACGCGAGAGCATCGAGCAGCTGTTGGCCAGTGACACCACGCGCGTGCATACCGCTCACGATGCGGCGTCGGCGCTCCAGCAGCTGCGCAGCACCACCTTCGACTGCATGGTGCTCGACCTCACGCTGCCCGATGCCTCGGGCTACGAGCTGCTCGAGCGCATGGCGGCGGACGACGCCTACGCCTTCCCGCCGGTGATCGTGTACACCGGGCGGCAGGTCTCGGCCGAGGAGGAACAGCAACTCCGCAAGTATTCGCGCTCCATCATCATCAAGGGCGCGAAGTCCCCGGAGCGCCTGCTCGACGAGGTCACGCTGTTCCTGCATCAGGTTGAAGGAAAACTTCCGCCTGACCGCCAACAGATGCTGGCGGTGGCTCGAAGGCGCGATTCGGCCTTCGAAGGCCGCCGCATCCTCGTGGTCGAGGACGACGTGCGCAACATCTTCGCGCTGTCCTCGCTGCTGGAGCCGCTGGGCGGCAACATCGTCATCGCGCGCAACGGTCGCGAGGCGCTGACGCGAGTGGCGCAGCGGCCCGCGCCGGACATCGTGCTCATGGACATCATGATGCCGGAAATGGACGGCATCACCGCGATGCAGGAGATCCGCAAGAAGCCGGAGCTGCGCGACCTGCCCATCATCGCGCTCACCGCCAAGGCCATGCCCGACGACCAGCAGCGCTGCATCGCGGCCGGCGCGAACGACTACATCACCAAGCCCATCGACGTCGACAAGCTGGTGTCGCTGATCCGCATATGGATGCCGAAATAGACCTCGAGGTGCGCCTTCTGCTGGAGGCCATCTACGACCGCTATCACTACGACTTC
>DASTQG010000368.1:0-4427 GCA_035761885.1 Steroidobacteraceae bacterium
ACGCAAACCCGGCACCTCCTGGCTCAGCGGCCGCCCTTGCCCCAGAGCACCACCTCGGCGGTCTGCAGCAGGATCATGAGGTCGAAGAGCAGGCTGTGGTTCTTTACGTAGTACAGATCGTACTGCAGCTTCTCGGCGGCATCGTGCTCGGAGGAACCGTACGGATAGCACAGCTGCGCCCAGCCCGTGATCCCCGGCTTCACGCAGTGCCGCTCGCGGTAGTACGGGATCTTTTCGTTGAGCTCGGCCACGAACTCCGGACGCTCCGGACGCGGGCCGACGAAGCTCATGTCCCCGCGCAGCACGTTGATGATCTGCGGCAGCTCGTCGATGCGAACCTTGCGGATCAGCGCGCCCACGCGGGTCACGCGGCTGTCCTGTTTCTGCGCCCAGATCGCCTGGCCCTCCTTCTCCGCGTCGATGCGCATGCTGCGGAACTTGAGCACGTTGAACACGCGGCTCTCCAGGCCGACGCGCTTCTGCCGGTACAGAACCGGCGCGTTCGGGCCGTCCTCGAGCTTGATGGCGAGGACCGTCAGCAGCATCACCGGCCAGGTGATGGCGAGCAGCCCCATGCTCGCGAACAGGTCGAAGGCGCGCTCGGAGATCAGGCGCACCGGGTCGCGCCGGAAGCCGTCGGAGAAAATCATCCAGCTCGGATTGAGCACATCCAGGCGCACCTTGCCCGTCTCGCGCTCCAGGAAGCTCACCAGGTCGATCACGTCGACGCCGCCGAGCCGGCACTCGAGCAGCTCCTGCACCGGGAAGGCACGGCGGCGGTCGTCCATGGCGACGACGATCTCGTCCACAGACTGCTCGCGCGCCAGCTCCAGCAGCGATCGCTCCGGCAGCAGCAGGCGCTCCTGCGGCACCATCTCGCGGTCGCCCTCGGGCCGCACGTAGCCCACGATGGAGAAGCCGCGCTGGTCGGTGCGCCGGCGCAGCTGCGAAATGCTCATCGCCTGGCGGCCGCTGCCGTAGACGAGCACGCGACGCTTGAAGATCGATTCGTCGACCAGGCGCGAGAACACGAAGCGCACGAAGGCAACTCCGGCGATCGCCGCGCCGGCCGAGTAGGCCATGACGCCGCGACCCAGGTGCAGGCCCGGGAGGAAGTAATAGATGAGTGCGATCGCCGCCGTGGCCACGCAGGCGCTGGTCACGATGCGCATGAAGATGCCCGTGAACGTGGCGCGCAGCCGGGCGCTGTACAGGCCCATCGCCACCATGCTCATCTGCATCAGGAAAGTGAACAGCAACGCCCGCGGCCAGATAGGGCCGACGGCCGCTTCGATCTGCGGCAAGTCGCTGTCGAAACGCAACAGGGCCGCCACGTACGGCACGCTCAGCAGCGCCAGCGCTTCCACCAGCGCCAGCATCAGGATGGGCATGTGCAGGTAGTGTCTGAAGATTCGCACTGGTGGTTGGTCGTTCTTGCCTGTGCGTCGATGCAGCCGCGCGCTCAGCGAAGCCCCCGCCGAGGGCGCGCAGTCTAGAAGAGCACCTTTGCGTTACACGTGAGAGATGTCACACCTCACTCGCGCGGCGCGGTGACTGTGCGATGGGTCGCAACCCGATGCTGCAGAATTGCGCGCGCGGGCCTGTTTTCGCGTGCCGCTCGTGTGTCCGGCGGCACAGTTACCCCTGCGCCCTCCCCGCTGGCCGCACCGGACATCCACCCGGCACGGCAGCGAGCGCAGATTATCAAGAGTACCAAGCAGTTACAATCGAAAGCTGGTACCGGACTTTGCAATATTGCAGTTCTCGTGCGTATGCGGCTCCCGGAACTGCAATATTGCAGAGTCCGGTACCTGCCCTACTCGTCGAGGAAAAGGTCCGGCGTCAACGGCGCACCGGGTTGCACGGCGTAGCCGGCGAAATCGCTCACTCCCGCTTCGAGCAACGCTTCCTCGTCGATGAAGAAGCGGCCGGTGGTCTGGCGGCTGTCGCGCACGAGGATGGCGTGCGCCGCATCCGCCACGATCTCGGGCTTGCGCGCGCCCGCGAGCGACACACCCTCGATGAGATTCAGCGCGGCGGTGGCGATCAGGGTTCGCGGCCACAGCGCGTTGAACGCGATTCCGTCGGCGCGAAATTCCTCCGCCATGCCGAGCACGCACTCGCTCATGCCGTACTTCGCGATGGTGTACGCGACGTGCGGAGCGAACCAGCGCGGCTCGAGCGACAGCGGCGGCGCGAGCGTGAGGACGTGCGGGTTGGCGGCGCGGCGCAGGTGCGGGATGCACGCCTGGCTGCAGACGAACGTGCCGCGCACGTTCACGCCCATCATCAGGTCGAAGCGCTTCACCGGCGTCGCCAGCGTGCCGGTCAGGCTGATCGCGCTCGCGTTGTTGACCAGGATGTCGATGCCGCCGAAATGCGCGACGGTCTGCGCGACGGCGCGCTGCAGGTCCTCTTCGTTGCGGATGTCGACCTGCAGGGGCAGGGCTTTGCCGCCGGCGGCCTCGATCTCGCGCGCCGTGTCGTGAATCGTGCCCGGCAGCTTCGGATGGGGTTGCGAAGTCTTTGCGACGATCGCCACGTTCGCTCCATCCCGTGCGGCTCGCAACGCGATTGCCTTGCCGATGCCGCGGCTCGCGCCCGTGACGAAAACAGTCTTGCCTGCAAGGCCGGCCATGGTGCCCTCAGCGCCCGACGAACGCGGGTGCGCGCTTTTCCAGGAAGTGCGCGACGCCCTCGCGGAAATCCTCGGTGGAGAAACAGGCGAGCATTTCGCTGTCGGCCTCCACGCTGGACTCCGCCAGGCTCTTGAACAGGCCGCTCACGATCTGGCGTTTCATGACCGCGAGCGAGCGCGGCGAGCAGCGGCTCGCCAGCTCCCGCGCATAGGCCATGACGTCATTCATGAAACTCTCCGCCGGCAGCATGCGCACCAGCCCCATGCGCTCGGCCTCGTGGGCATCGACCTGCCGCCCGGAGTAGAGCAGGTCGCACGCGTTCATCGGCCCGACGAGTCGCGGCAGCATCCAGGCGCTGCCGTATTCGGCGATGAGCCCCAGGCGCGAGAACGCGGTGGAGAGCTTCGCGCTGGAGCTCATTAAGCGGATGTCGCAATACAGGGTGAAGCACAGGCCGATGCCGACCACCGGTCCGTTGATGGCGGCGATGACGGGCTTCGGGATCGCGAGCGGATAGGAAAGCGGCTGTTCGAGATTCGCCTGTGGCCGCGGATCGCGCGCAATCGGCCCGACCTCGGCTTCCGTGACCTGGCCGCCGCGGGCGCTCGCCAGCCGGCCCAGATCGGCGCCCGCGCAGAAGCCTCGTCCCGCTCCCGTCACGACGATGATCCGCACCGCGGCGTCTGCTGCCGCACGATCGAGCGCGTGCCTGAGCTCCTGCTGCATGAGCAGAGTCCACGCGTTGAGCTTGTCCGGCCGATTGAGCGTGACGGTGGCGACGCCGTCAGCGACGCGGTAGCGGATGTCGCCGTAGTCGCCACGGTCACCCTCTTCGCCCGGATCCTTGCTCATGAGCGCTTCCCCCACAAGTCACGTGCCACGGTGCGCGAGGCGGCGAACAGCACCAGCGCCGCACCGAACGCCAATAGCGGAATCACGTACATCGCCTCGTGCAACCCCGCCGCGCGGAACTGCTCGCTCATCGTGGCGGCGTCCGCCGCCTGCATGGCCCGCCGCGCGAACGAATCGCTGAGCATGCCGGTGGCGAGCGGCCCGAGGCTGGCACCGAGCACGTACATCGCGAAGAAATAAAGTGCGACGGCCGTGCCACGCAGCCGTGGCGCCACCACGTCCTGGATGGCGGCGTACACGGTGGCGTAGTAGACGAACATGCAGGCGGTGCCCAGGCTCATGAAAAGCAGGAAGCCGCCCGTCTCGCCCCTGGGCTGCTCCAGCGCAAGATAGACGCACGGCGCGGCGAGCGCCATCGCCACCGCGGCCACGAGCAGCCGGCCGTTGGCCCGACGCACGCTGAGGCGATCGGCGAGCCAGCCTCCCGCGAGCAGGCCGACCACTCCCACCGCGCCGAGCGCAACCGCGGAGACGGTGTTGGCCTCGCGCAGGCTCATCTCGTGGAATCGCTGCAGGAAAGGCGTCTGAAACACGTTGACCGCGTACATGTTGAAGTTGTGCAGCGCGCCCGAAGCGATGATCCACCACAACGTCGGAATCCCGAGCAGCGCGCGCACCGAGCCCCACCACGAGTGCGAGTCCGCGGCGGGCTGGGGCAGCACGCTT
The DNA here is from genome assembly GCA_035761885.1 of Steroidobacteraceae bacterium. Lineage (GTDB taxonomy): Bacteria > Pseudomonadota > Gammaproteobacteria > Steroidobacterales > Steroidobacteraceae > DASTQG01. Next base: position 4,218 of record DASTQG010000368.1, read on the forward strand.
TCCGTCGCGCCGCGCACGGGCTCGCGCACCAGCAGAATGATCGCGCCGAGCACCAGGCCCGGCGCGCACGCAAAGACGAACGTGGCGCGCCATCCCATCGCCTGGCCCAGGTGTCCCGCCAGGAGGTAGGCGCAGGCGAGACCGAGTGGCAATCCGAGCATGAAGATGGCCATGGCGCGTGCCCGCTGACGCGGCGGGAAGAGATCGCCG
>DASTQG010000369.1:0-5767 GCA_035761885.1 Steroidobacteraceae bacterium
GGGCATCTGCCCGCCGGAAGTGCTCATCGCTATTGCGCGGAAGGCTGCTCGGACGCCGAAGCCTCGCCGCCGCCCTCTTCCGGCAGCACCGACTGCTTGAGGTAGTCCAGGATGCGCTTGCGTGCGGCCGGATCCGTGATCGGCTTGTAGCGCATGCGATTGCCGGCAACGTACTGCTCGGGCGCGGCGATGAATTCGTCGATCGTCTTCTCGTCCCACACCAGGCCGTTCTGGCCCGCGGCGGTCATTGCCGGCGAGTAATTGAAGTACGGCGCGGAGCCGGCCTTGCGACCGAAGATGCCGTACAGGTTCGGACCCACGCGATGCATTTCGCCCGCGCCGAGCGTGTGGCACGCGCGGCACCACGCGAAGTCCGCTGCGGTCTCACCGGTGGGTGGTGCGATCTCGCGGGCGCCTTCGGCGGCCGGCGCATTCGCGGCGGCATCGACCACCGGCTGCTCCGCCGGTCCGATGAAAGGCACCACGCCGAAGACCTTGTACGGCATGTAGCTCGCCAGCCCGAACAGTACGAGCAGGACGGCGATGTGCAGGACGCGTGCGCCGGTCGTGTAGCTGTCATTCGTGTTCATGGAGCGCACCTCAGGTCCAGCGGCCCGGTAGCAGGCGCAGGATGCGCGTCTTGTAACGCAGCGACTGGTAGATACCGACCAGGATGATCAGCAGCGCGAGCGGCCAGATGAAGAAAGCGAACACGCTGTGCAGGTAGCCGGCAAACGCATTCAGCGCGTAGCTCTTAGGCGCGAGCGACGGCAGCGGAATGCCCCAGAGCGCCACGCGAAAGCCTTCGGACCAGGCCTGCAGCGGACCGGTGATCGAGAAGCCGAGCAGCGTGATGTACAGCGCGAGGATGCAGGTCACGGCGAGCCCCTGCGCGTTGGCGGGCAGGTTGGCGGGCCTGGGCGTCGGTCGCGAGCGCCACCACAGGATGAGCCGGGCGATCAGCAGGATCGCGATGGTGACGCCGATCGACATGTGATTTTCGCGCAGCTCCGCGCGCTCCGGTGTCCACAGCGGCGTGGTCGCGACCTTGGTGCTGAAATAGAGCTGCGTCGCCACCAAGGCGAGGATCAGCCAGCCCAGCAGCGGGCCGATCCACGTGTTGGCGGGTGTGGCGTTGTCGGTCATGGAGTCTCCTTGGGCGTCGATTCGGGAGCGCCGGCATCGGATGCGATGCCGCGCAGAATGGCATTCGGCAGGCGCGCGTCGTCCCAGTCGCCGCGTGTGGCGCCGGTGCGCACGATCAGCAGCTGAGCGGAAGGCACGATGTAGAGCCTCTGGCCGCCGTTACCGTCGAGGAACACCACGTCGGGAGCCGCGAACGGCTCGGAATGGCGCACCTTGATCGTGCTCTTGCTGTTGTAGGCGCGTTGTCCGTCGGCCGGACTGCCGAGCCAGATCTGGTAGCCGTAGTTCGGGTTCGTCGGCGCCGGCGTCGTCATCTGCGCGATCCACTGTGCCGGCACGACTTGCTCGCCGCCCACCCGGCCCTGGTTCAGGATCAGGAGCCCGACCTTGATCCACCCGCGCGCCGTGGTCTGCAGACAGCAGTAAGTGCGCGGCATGCCGCCTTCGCGGTCCAGCCACAAGTACGCATCGCCCGCGCCGAGACGGCTCCAGAGCCGCTCGGAGAGATATTCCGCGTAGCGCTTGCCCGAGGCCCGCTGCAGCGCCGTGCCCAGCGCCTGCGAATTGAAGTTGCTGTACTCGAACTTCGTGCCCGGATCGCGGATGGCCGGCACATCGAGCGCCACCGAGGTGATGTCATCGCCGAGGAACAGCTGCCACCACGCGTTGAACGGATTGGGCGAGAAGGTGACGACTTCCAGTCCGCTGGACATCTGCAGCAGGTCGCGGATGCGGATGCGCGCACGCGCATCGTTGCGCCATTCCGGCAGGTAGGTCGCCGCGGGCTCGTCGATGCCCTTGATCACGCCCTCCTCGATCGCGATGCCGTAGAGCAGGCCCATGACGGTCTTGTGCATCGAGGCGGGATCGGTGCGGGTGTTGCGGTCGAAACCGGGCCAGTAGTGCTCGAGCTGGAGCTTGCCGCGATGCCAGACCAGCAGCGCGACGGATTGCGTCTCGGTGCCATAGGCGATCGCCTGATCGAGCGCGGCGGAGGACACGGTCCGCTCGCCTTCGCCCGCGGTCACAAGGTCGTCGCGCTGCGGACCCGGCACGCGCTCTTGCGGCTGATACCAGTCGACCGCCGTGACGCCGTCCGCGCCCGGGAACGTGAACAGCCGGCCCCAGAAGGTCCGATCCGACAGATAGAGCAGGAGCACCAGGGCTGCGATGCCGCCGATCGTCCAGAGGACGACCTTGAAGAGTCGCTTGAGCCACTTCATGCCTGCGCCACTCCCAGGGCTCCCGCCGCGGCGCCGGCGTTCGCCGGGCGCGGCGCGCTGCGCCGGCGCTCGAGCTCGCCTCGAATGCGATCGTGTTCGGCGCGGTCGATCGGAAAGCGCCACATGAGAATCATTGCGGGCAGGAGGATGGCCGCGGGGAGCAACGCCACGCCGATGCGCACGCCCAGCGTCGACTGCTCGGTGAGCGGTCCGACGGCACTCTCGAAGCCGAAGAGCGCGACGAAGCTCAGGCCGACGAAAGCGCCGACGGCCATGCCCAGCTTGAAGACGAAGGTGAGGAAGGCGATGTGCGCTCCGGTCTGTTGCTTGCCGGACTGCAGCTCATCGTAATCCACCGTGTCCGCCGTCATCGCGGGCGGCGTGACCATCGTGCCGCCATTGCCAACCCCGAGGAGCGCGTTCACCGCGATCAGCACGGCTGCATCGCCGACCGGAACGAAGAAGAAGGCGACATAGCAGGCGGCGGTGATCGCGTTCGCCAGCACGTAGGCGCGGTGCTTGCCGATGCGCCGCGCCAGTGCCACCCACATCGGCACCGCCACGATCGAGGTGAGCGAGATGACCACGCCGATGATGAGGAACGAGCTCATGAGGCCGAGCGCGCCGGCCACCAGCAGCGGCTGCAGCGCGAAGTACGTGCCCATCGCCAGGCGGTCGAGAAAGAACGCGACGATCAGCCGCACGAAGGGCTTGTTGCGGCCGAGGATGCCGTAGAGGTCGCGGAGCTTCAGCGACTGGTCTTCGAGGACGGGTGCGGCGGGCACGGCGACAAAGCAGACGAGCAGGCCAATCGCGAGCGCAGCCATGAAGAACCACGCGATCACCTGGACCTGGGCGCCGAACTCGGGTGCCTCGATCCCGGCGATCCACACCAGCACCGCGAGTGGAATCACGGTGGCGAGCAGGTAGCCCGTGAAGGAACCGGCCTCGCGAAAGCCCGCGATGCGCGTGCGCTCCTGGTAGTCCGAGGACAGCTCGGTGCCCCACGCCTGGTACGGGATGAAGACCATGGTCCAGCCCGCGTAGAACACCATGAGCAGTGCGAGGAGATAGGACCAGTGCGCGCCCGCGGGCGGATGCACCAGGTACCACGCCGAGACGATCGCGATCGGCGCGCCCACTGCCATCCAGGGCTTGCGCGGACCGAAGCGGCTGCGGGTGCGATCGGAGAGCGCGCCGATGAGTGGATCGGTGATCGCCTCCCAGGCTCGCGCCAGCATGAACATCAGCCCCACGAGCGCCGGCGCGAGGCCGACTTCCGGCGAGTAATAAAAGGCCGGCAGGGTGATGTAGAGCGGAACGAGCATCGACTGCAATGCGACCGACGGCAGCGCGTAGGCGATGAGGCGGGGTGTCGACAGTCGCAAGGCTTCGCTCATGCCGTGTCGGCTCCGTTCAGATCACCGCGCAAACGGTCTTCAGTTCCAGGTAGTTGTCCATGGCCTGGTGTCCGCTCTCGCGCCCCCAGCCCGATTGCTTCATGCCGCCGATCGGCAGGCTCGCATCGAACATGAGGTGACTGTTGATCCACACGGTGCCCGAGCGCAGGCGCGCCGCGAGGCGATGGGCACTGCTCAGATCCTGCGTCCACACGCTCGCCGCGAGTCCATAGATGGAATCGTTCGCGAGCCGCGCGATCTCCTCGACGTCGTTCACCGGCGAGCACACCAGCACCGGGCCGAAGATTTCTTCGCGGCACACTTTCATCTCGGGCTTCACGTTGACCATGACCGTGGGCTCGATGAAGGTCTTCTGATCGCCGAGCTGGCGCCCTCCGGTCACCGCTTCCGCGCCCTCGCCCAGGCCGGACTGCACGTAGCCCGCGATGCGATCGGCCTGCTTGCGGCTCACCACCGGGCCGATCTGTACGCTGGGATCCATTCCGTTGCCGAGCTTGAGCCTGGCGGCCTGCTCCGCGATTCCACTCACGACCCGGTCGAACACGCTGCGATGCGCGTACAGCCGCGAGCCTGCGACACAGACCTGGCCCGTGTTGAAGAAGATTGCGTTCGCCGCGCCCGCAATCGCCAGCTCCAGGTCCGCATCCGCGAGCACGATGGCGGGCGACTTGCCGCCCAGCTCGAGAGTCACCTTCTTCAGGTTGCCGCGCGCGGCGGCGAGGATGCGCTTGCCGACTTCCGTCGAACCCGTGAAGGCCACCTTGTCGACGTCGGGATGCGACGCGAGCGCTTCGCCGATCGCCTCGCCATACCCGGTCACGATGTTGACCACGCCCGGAGGAAAGCCTGCTTCCAGGATCAGCTCGCCCAGTCGCAGCGCAGTGAGCGAGGTGTCCTCGGCGGGCTTCAGCACCACGGTGCAGCCCGCAGCGAGTGCAGGTGCGAGCTTCATCGCCGCCATGATGAGCGGCGAATTCCACGGAATGATCGCGGCCACCACGCCGACCGGTTCCTTCACCGTGTAGGCGAAGATCTTCTTGCCCGGCGGCTGGTAACCGATCGAGGTGGGGATCGTCTGCCCTTCGATGCGCTGGGCCTGCCCGGCGAAATAGCGAAACTGCTCGGCGCTGCCCGGAATTTCCGCGTAGCGCCCCACCCAGATGGGCTTGCCCTGATCGAGCGTCTCGAGCTCCGACAGCTCCTCGATGTTGGCGTCGATCAGTTCCGCGAGCCTCCACAACAGCTTCGCTCGCCCGGCAGGCAGGATCTCGCGCCACGGACCTTCGAAGGCCGCACGCGCCGCGCGCACCGCGCGATCCGCATCCTCCTTGCCACCTTCGGGAAAAGTCGCGAGCAGCTCGCCCGTCGCGGGATTGATCGCATCGAGGGTGCGCCCCGACGCCGCCTCCACCCAGTCAGCGCCGATGAGCATGCGGCGCTTGGCTGTGCGCAGGAACTGCACGGCAGCGGCCGTGCGCGGCGCGATGCGCTCGACGTTGAGTGTCATGCGAGGCCCCTATGCATAGCGTGCGGCGAGCTCCAGCATCTGCGGCGCGCCGAGCAGCGCGTTGATGCTCGAGATGTCGTGCAGCTCGCCGGCGAACGCCGTCGTGCCGCCCTGTTCCATCAATCGGCGCAGGTAGATCTCGGCCTGGCGCGCGAAGAGATGCGCGAGCATGGCCGGGTACAGACCGACGCGGTAACCCACATCCTGCAGCTCCGCGGCGTTCGCCACCGGCGAGCGACCGCCTTCCACCAGGTTGTGCACGAGCGGCACGCGCGAGCCGAACCGCGCGGCGATGGTGCGCATCTGCTCGCGCGTTGCCGGCGCTTCCACGAACAGCAGATCGGCGCCGGCATCGACATAGCGCGCGGCGCGTTCCAACGCCGCCTCGAAACCTTCCACGGTGAGCGCGTCGGTGCGCGCCACGATGAGCGTATCCGCATCGCGTCGCGCGTCGAGCGCCGCGCGGATCT
>DASTQG010000370.1:0-17249 GCA_035761885.1 Steroidobacteraceae bacterium
GATGCGGATCAGGCCGCAGGGGCTGGTCATCGCCTGGCTCTTCACGCCGGTGACCTGGCCCTCGATGTCGAAGTAGCGCACCTCGCGGAAGTTGAAGATGCGCTCGTAGAAGTCGGCCCACTCCTTCATGCGGCCGCGGTGCACGTTGTGCGTGAGGTGGTCGATGTAGGTGAGGCCGGCGGGCTCCACCGCGTGCGCGGGCGCGACCTTGCGGAAATCGATGTCGTAGATCGTGCTCTCGCCGTAGCGGTCGACGAGATAGATCAGGCTCCCGCCGATGCCCTCGATCGCCGGGATGTTCAGCTCCATTGGCCCGACGCGCCCTTCGAACGGCTTGGCGCCGAGCTCGACGGCGCGCTTGAAGGCCTGGGTCGCGTCCTTGACGCGAAAGGCCATCGCGCACACCGAGGGGCCGTGCGCGCGCGCGAAGTTCTGCGCGAAGCTGCCGCTCTCGGCGTTGATGATGAAGTTGATGTCGCCCTGCTTGTGCAGCGTCACGTTCTTGCTGCGATGGCGCGCGACCACCGGAAAGCCGAGTTGCTCGAAGAGCGTGCGCAGCAGCTCCGCATCGGGCGCGGTGTACTCCACGAACTCGAAGCCGTCGGTGCCCATGGGGTTGTCGAACAGGGTCATGGCGATGGACCGATAGTTACAACTGCAACTATTATAGGTCCTTTGGACCCCACGGCCAAACCGGGGCCGATCCAGAGGGCAATATCAGCCGATGCCGAAAGACGCCCGACGCCGCCTGCGCCTGGACGAATTCGTCCCTTACCGCCTGTCCGTGCTCACCAACACCGTGAGCGCCGCGATCGCGGGCGCGTACGCGGAACGTTTCGGGCTGTCGATTCCCGAATGGCGCGTGCTGGCGGTGCTCGCACTCGAGCCCGGACTCTCCGCGGCGACCGTGGCCGAGCGCACGGCCATGGACAAGGTGGCGGTGAGCCGCGCGGTCTCGGGGCTGCTGCGCACCCGCCGGCTGGTGCGTGGCTTTGCCAACGCCGACCGGCGCCGCTCGGTGTTGCGGCTCTCCGCCGCGGGCGAACAGGTGTACTGGCGCGTGGTGCCGTTCGCGCGTCGCTACGAACGGCGCCTGCTCGCCGATCTCACGCGCACCGAGCGTGGGCAGCTCGATGCGCTGCTCGCGCATCTGCAGGCGCGGGCCCTCGCGCTCGGCCCCGTCATCCCGGACGAGACCGAGTGAGCCACGCCATTTTTGCAGCGCACTAGCGGGCGCTGGACCAGGAACGCATCCGCTATACTCACGGCCCGTTTTCCGCTTCGCCGGCCTCTCGAGGCACATAACGAGATCTCCATGCACGGAAAGATTCCCGCGGCGCGACTGGAACTCATCGAGAAACTGGTGTCGCGAGCGCGCCGCGCGCAGGTGCGCAGCTCCCCGCTCGGCGACCGCTTCATCCGCAGCTATTACCGCGGCGTCTCCGAGGAAGACCTCGCCGCACGGCGCATCGAGGACCTGACCGGCGCCGCCCTGCGCCACTTCGAGCTGGGCGCGAAGCGCAAGCCACACGAAAGCGCCGTGCACGTGTTCAATCCGGATCCGGAGCGCGACGGCTTCACTTGCCCGCACACGGTCGTCATGGTCGTGACCGACGACATGCCCTTCCTGGTCGATTCGGTGGGCATCGTCATCAACCAGTCCCAGCTCGCCACGCACTTCATCGCGCATCCGGTGATCGCCGTGCGCCGCGACCGGCACGGCCGCATCCGCGCCCTCGAAGAGGACGCTGCGGGACGCGAAGGGGCGGTCAACGAGTCCTGGCAGCTGTACGAAGTGGATCGCGCCACCGATCCGGACAAGCTCGAAGCCCTGCGCGAGCGCATTCTCGCAACGCTCGACGACGTGAGCTGCGCCACGGCGGACTGGATGGCGATGCGCCTGCGCGCGCGCGAGATCGCCGCGCAGATCGAGACGCGCTCGCCGGACGTGCCGCCGCAGGAAGCGGTGGAGGCGCGCCAGCTCCTGGAATGGATGGAAGGCAATCACTTCACGTTCCTGGGGTATCGCGAGTACCGCCTCAAGCGCGGCAAGACGCACGACCTGCTGGAACCGGTGGCCGAGAGCGGGCTCGGCGTGCTGCGGCCGGGGCGCAAACGCTCGCGCAAGCTCACGGCGACGGTGCTCACGGGCGAAATCCGCGACTACGCGCGCGGCAAGGACCTGCTGGTCATCACCAAGGCGAACACGGTCTCCACCATCCACCGCGCGACGTATCTCGACTACGTCGGCGTCAAGACCTTCGATGCGCACGGCAAGGTGAACGGCGAGCAGCGCTTCATCGGCCTGTGGACTTCCTCGGCGTACAGCAAGAGCCCGCGGGAGATCCCGGTGCTCAGACACAACGTGCAGCGCGTGATCGAGCACTTCGGACTGGCGCCCAACAGCCACGACGGCAAGGCCGTCATGCACGTGCTCGAGACCTATCCGCGCGACGAGCTATTCCAGGCGAGCGTCGCGGACCTGGTACGCATCGTGCGCGGCATCGTCAACCTCTACGAACGCCACCAGGTGCGTCTGTTCGTGCGCCGCGATGCGTTCCGTCGCTTCTACTCGTGCCTCGTGTACGTGCCGCGCGACCGCTACAACACGCAGGTTCGCCAGCGCATCGAGGCGATCGCGCGCGAGGAGTTCCACGCCAGCGCGATCGAATCGCAGGTACAGCTGTCGGACTCGGTACTCGCGCGCCTGCACCTGCTGGTGCGCACCAATCCCGGCGATCTGCACCGCGTCGATGTCCCGCAGGTCGAGCAACGCATCGCGGCCGCGGTGCGCACCTGGCTGGATGGCTTTCGCGAAGCGCTTCTGGAGCGACACGAGGAATCGACGGCGCTGCGCCTGTACTCGAAATACGCCACGCACTTCCCGCCCGCGTATCAGGCCGACACGCCCGCCTCCTCCGCCGTCGACGACCTGGTCCAGCTCGAGGCGCTGTCCGGCGGGCTCGGCGCGCTGCGCATGAGCCTGCACCGCTCGCCGGGCCAGGCCGCGAGCAAGCTGCACTTCCGCCTGTTTCGCCGCGACAACCCGATTCCCATCTCGGACGTGCTGCCGATGATGGAGAACCTCGGTCTCAAGGTGATCAGCGAGCGCCCCTACGAGCTCACGCTCGGATCGCGCGAGAAGCTCTGGATCCAGGACTTCGAGATGGAGCATCGCGCGGGGCTTGCGATCAACCTCGAAGCCGTCGCGCCGAATCTGCAGGACGCCTTCGCCAACATCTGGCAGGGCAACGCGGAGAACGACGGCTTCAACCGGCTGGTGTTCGCAGCCGGGCTCACGTGGCGTCAGACCGCCGTGGTACGAGCCTACAGCCGCTACCTGCTGCAGACCGGATTGCCCTTCAGCCAGGCGTACCAGGAGCAGGTGCTCTCGGCGAATTCGCAGATCAGCGCACTGCTGGTGCGCCAGTTCACCGCGCAGTTCGATCCGTCGCTGCCCGAGAACGCGCGCGCCGGCGAGATCGCTCGCGTGCGGCACAAGCTCGGCAGGCTGCTCGATGCCGTCAAGAGTCTCGACGAGGACCGCATCCTGCGCGGTTTCACCGCGGTGATCGGCGCGACGCTGCGCACGAACTATTTTCAGAACGACGCGAGCGGCGCGCCCAAGGCGTACTTCTCGTTCAAGCTCGATCCGGAGCAGGTGCCGGACCTGCCGCTGCCCCGGCCGAAGTTCGAGATCTTCGTTTACAGCCCGCGCGTGGAAGGCGTGCACCTGCGCATGGGCAAAGTGGCGCGCGGCGGCATTCGCTGGTCGGACCGGCGCGAGGACTTTCGCACCGAAGTGCTGGGTCTCATGAAGGCCCAGAACGTCAAGAACACCGTCATCGTGCCGGTGGGCGCCAAGGGCGGCTTCGTGCCCAAGCGCCTGCCCGCGGGCCCGCGCGAGGACATCCAGCGCGAAGGCGTGAGCTGCTACCAGATCTTCATCCGCGGTCTGCTCGACATCAGCGACAACATCGTCGGCGACAGGATCGTGCCTCCCGCAGACACTGTGCGCCGCGACCCGGACGATCCCTACCTCGTCGTCGCCGCCGACAAGGGCACCGCCACGTTCTCGGACATCGCCAACCAGGTCGCGGCGACCTACGGCTTCTGGCTCGGCGATGCGTTCGCTTCCGGCGGCTCCGCGGGCTACGACCACAAGGGGATGGCCATCACGGCGCGCGGCGCCTGGGAATGCGTGAAGCGTCACTTCCGCGAGATGGGCATCGATACGCAGGCGCAGGATTTCACGGTCGCCGGCATCGGCGACATGGCCGGCGACGTGTTCGGCAACGGCATGCTGCAATCGCCACACATCCGCCTGCTCGCCGCGTTCAATCACCAGCACATCTTCATCGACCCCGACCCCGATGCCGCGCGTTCCTTCAAGGAGCGCCAGCGCCTGTTCAACCTGCCGCGTTCGAGCTGGGAAGACTACGACCGCAAGCTGATCTCGAAGGGCGGCGGCATCTTCCCGCGCCAGGCGAAATCGATTGCCCTGTCGCCGCAGGCGCGGGCAGTGCTCGGGTTCGACGCCGCGAGCGCGACGCCGCAGGCAGTGATCCGCGCCATCCTCACCATGCAGGTCGACCTGCTGTGGAACGGCGGCATCGGCACCTACGTCAAGGCGCTCGGCGAAACGAACGCGGACATCGGCGATCGCGCCAACGATGCGGTGCGGGTGAACGGCAGCGAAGTGCGCGCCAGGGTGGTGGGCGAAGGCGGCAACCTCGGCCTCTCGCAACTCGGACGCGTGGAGTACGCGCACAACGGCGGGCGCCTGAACACCGATTTCATCGACAACTCGGGCGGCGTCAACTGCTCGGACCTCGAAGTGAACATCAAGATCCTGCTCAACGGACTGATGCAGACCGGGCGACTGAAGCGCGCCGACCGCGACAAGCTCCTGGTGCAGATGACGGACGAAGTGGCGGAGCTCGTCCTGCGCAACAACTACCTGCAGGGCCAGGCGATCAGCACGCTCGAAGCCAACGCCGCGGAACGCTTCAACGAGCACATGCACGTGGTGCGGGCGCTGCAGCAGGCCGGCGAGCTCGATCCGGTGATCGAGTACCTGCCGAACGAGGAAGAAGCGCAGGAACGGCGCAAGCGCAACCACGGCCTCACGCGGCCGGAGCTCGCGATCGTGCTCGCCTACAGCAAGATCTCGCTGTACAACAAGCTCATCGCCTCGAACGTTCCCGAGGACTCGTACCTGTCGAAGGAGCTCGAGCGCTACTTCCCGACGCCGATCCGCAAGCGCTACGCGAAGGACCTCTCCCGACACCGCCTGCGCCGCGAGATCATCACCACGGCGACGACCAACAGCATGGTCAATCGCATGGGGCCGGTGTTCGCGCTGCGCGCGCAGGAGGACACGGGCGCGGATCCCGCGGCGATTGCACGGGCCTACACCATCGCGCGCGAAGTGTTCGACATGCGCTCGCTGTGGGCCGCGGTCGAAGCGCTCGACAACAAGGTCAGCGCCTCCTCGCAGTACGCGATGATGTACCAGACGAGCCGCCTCCTGCGGCACATGACCTACTGGTTCCTGGCGCGCCACGGCAACGACCTGGACATAGAGAAGTCGGTTTCACGGCTCGCGCCGGGCGTGGAAGCGCTCGGCAAGCAACTCGAATCCGTTCTCGCCGGCAACGATCTGGCGCGCTTCCGCGAAGCCGTGACGCAGGCAACGCAGAGCGGCGTGCCACCGCGCATCGCAACCCGCATCGCGGCGCTGGCGCCGATGCACTCCGCTCTCGACATCGTGGAGATCGCGCAGGAGCGCGGCACCGAAGTCGAGCACGGGGCGCGTGCCTATTTCCTGCTCGGGGAGCGGCTGAGCCTGGACTGGATGCGCGACCAGATCGAGCAGCTGCCGATCGACGGCCACTGGCAGGCGGTGGCCCGCGGCTCGCTGCGCGACAACCTTTACTCCCTGCAGCGCACCCTCACCGCGCGCGTGTTCGCGGGCCGCAAGAGCAGGGATCCGGCCGAGGCGATCGATGCGTGGATGGCTTCGCGCCGGCTGTACATGGAGTACATCACGCGCACCGTGAACGACATGCGCAGCAACGTGGCGGCGGACTTTCCGACCATTTCGGTTGCCCTGCAGGCGGTGCGCAGGCTGGCCGAGCACTGATCGCAACGAGGGCGGCTGTCCTGCCCAGTTCGGCTGTCGACAAGAGCGGCTGTCTCCCGATGCGACTGTCGTTGATCGTCACGACCTACGAGCGCCCCGATGCGCTGCGGGCCGTGCTCGGCAGCATCGAGCGACAGAGCGGCGCGGCGCGTGCGCTGCCGGACGAACTCATCGTCGCCGACGACGGCTCCGGTCCCGCGACGCGCGCGGTCATCGCCGAGTTTGCGGCCCGCGCGAATTACCCGGTGGTGCACGCCCGCCAGGAACACGAGGGCTTTCGCGTGTGCCGCGCTCGCAATCTCGCCATCGCGCGAGCGAGCGGCGACTACATCGTCACTGTCGACGGCGACATGCTGCTGCATCCCGCATTCGTCGCCGACCATCGCGCCGCGGCGCGCCGCGGCTGCTATGTGCAGGGCACGCGCATTCTCGCTGACGAGCGCCTCACCGCCCGGCTGCTCCGCGAACCCACCGTGCCGCTCACGCCCTTCACGGCGGGACTCGGCGGCTTGCGACGGCTCTACGCGACGCACCTGCCGCGCGCGAGCGGCGCCTTCGCGCGCATCGCCAACGCCTTCATCGCCGTGAAGAGTTGCAACCAGGGCGTGTGGCGCGAGGACTTCGAACGCGTCAACGGTTACAACGAGGAGATGACGGGCTGGGGCTCGGAGGACAAGGAACTCGCCGCGCGCCTGGAGCACGGTGGCGTGCGCCGGCGCACGCTGCTCTTCGCGGGCATCGCGTGTCACCTGCATCACGCGCCCGCCTCGCGCGAGCGTCATCCGATCAACGAGGCGATCCTGCGAGAGACGCGCGCATCGCGTCGCGTATGGGCCGAGCACGGCCTGGACGCGCACCGCGCGCCGGCCCAGGACACGCTGGCACCGGCAACCGCGCGCCGGCTGCGGTAACATCGCGCTCCCTGCACGCGGACCTTTCGAAGGGCGCAACCGTGACCGGCAAACTCGTTCTCGTACGCCATGGCCAGAGCACCTGGAACCTGGAGAATCTCTTCACCGGCTGGACCGACGTGGATCTCACCGCGCACGGCCGGCTCGAAGCGCTGCAGGCGGGGCAGGAGCTGATCAAGGCCGGCCTCACGTTCGACCTGGCGTTCACCTCGGTGCTCAAGCGCGCCATCCGTACCCTGTGGATCATCCAGGACGAGATGGATCTCATGTGGATCCCTGTCGAGCGCACCTGGCGACTGAACGAGCGTCACTACGGCGCGCTGCAGGGGTTGAACAAGGCACAGACCGTGGAGCGTCACGGCGCCGACCAGGTCAAGGTCTGGCGGCGCAGCTACGACATTCCGCCGCCGCCGCTTGCGATCGACGACTCGCGACATCCGCGCCACGACGTGCGCTACCGCCACCTGCCGCCGGGCGATCTGCCGGCGACGGAATCGCTGAAGGACACCCTGCAGCGCGTGCTGCCTCACTGGCGCGAGCGCATCGCACCGGAACTGAAAGCGGGCCGCAACGTGCTGGTGGTGGCGCACGGCAACAGCCTGCGCGCGCTGGTGAAGATGCTCGACGGAATGTCCGACCAGGCGATCGTCGAGTTCAACATCGCGACGGGTGTGCCGCTGTACTACGAGCTGGACGACGACCTGCGACGCGTGAACAGCCGCTTCCTCGGCGATCCGGCCGCCATTGCGGCAGCCGCCGAGGCAGTGCGCAAACAGACCGAGAAGAAGTAGACAGGTACCGGACTTTGCAATATTGCAATTCGCGGCAGGCGCATCAGCGCGAATTGCAATATTGCAAAGTCCGGTACCTGTCTACTTCTCGCCGCTGATGTAGCGGTCAAGCTCCCGATGGAAGTGGCGCACGCGCACTTCCTGTTCGCCCCACAGCGGCCCCTTGAAGGCGCGCGAACGCAGCCCCTGCTGCACGACCGGCAGCAGCTCCGAATCCTGGTCGAGCACGTCACCGAGGTTCGGCTTCACACCGATGGGCACGCGCCGCACGTTCGGCCGTGTCTTGCCGCTGGTGTCGGTATCGGGCGGCAGGCCCATCCACGCGGGCACCGTGTAGTTCGGATCCTCGACCACGCGATACAGGATCATCGTGTCGTAGTAGAAACGCTCCGGATCGCTGGCGTGCGGCACGAAACGCATGATGAACACGCCTTCCGGGTGCATGCCCATCTGCACGTTCGGGAACAGCCCGGTGGCCCAGCTGTCGGTGAGCTGCCCGTCGGTGAAGTTCTCGTAGTGCTTGAGCCCCACCTTGCGAGCGCGAATGCGCTTGGCCTTCTGGATCGCCTCGCGCACCTCGCGCGCCGAGCCCTTGAACTCCTCGGGCTTCATGCCGGCCTCGCTCATCATGAATTTCAGGCCGGCGTCGACCGAATCCTGGTCCGCGACCCGGTGCGACTTCACGCACAGCGGCACGATCATGCGGCTGGCGCCGTTGGGGTACAGGTCGTACTGGCTGCGATCCTCCATCACGGTCTGCGTCTGCGGATGCACCCACGGCAGGTGATAGGTTTCGTAGAACGCATCGACGCCGGTCTTCCAGTTCGCCGCCCATTCGCTGCGCACGTGGTAGACGACGTGCATCTTGTCGATCTCGTAGCGCTCGATGTATTCGGGCGGCAGGCCGATCGCCTCGCGCAGCGGCGGGGCCTTGCCGTCCATGTTCACGAACACGATGCCGCCGAGCGTTTCACAGCGGATCTGCGCCAGGCCCGGGCGATGCCGGATCACCTCGGGCCGGAAGGTTTCCTCGTCGCTGATCTGCTTGAGCTTGCCGTCGAGGCAGTATTGCCAGCCATGGAACGCACAGGTGAAGTGCGACACGCTGCCGCGCTCGTTGAGCACGACGCGATTGCCGCGGTGCGGACAGACGTTGAAAAAGGCGCGGATGGCGCCGTCGGCCTGGCGCGCCACGAGAATGGACTCGCGCCCGATCTCGAAAGTGAAATAGTCGCCGTCCTCGGGAATGTCGCTCGCAACGCCGGCGATCAGCCACACGCGCGGCCACAGCCGCTCGTTCTCCTGTTCCATCCATTCGCGCGAGTAGTAGCGCGACGGGTCGACGATGCCGGTGCCGTTGTCGACGTAAGGCCGCTTCGCTTCGAGAGAAGACGGCGGCGCATCGGGATTCACGGGCCAGCCGCGCTGAATGTTGTAGGCCATGGAAACCTCGCAGGGAGCTCGTGGTGAATATACCGGTGCGGGCGGCAAAGAAACAGTCAGTCCTGTTTGTTTGCAGGCGTCCGAGGGACGCTGCGCCGACGTGGTTTGTGCACCACAGCAACGCCTCGCCCGGCCGTAAACCCGCGACTTTGCGCCGCAAAAGAAAAAAACAGTCTTGTTTGCTTTTTTTCAACCCATCGCTTACAACGCAGCCCGAGGCGTCCACGAGTAACGCCCGCGCCGACCAGCGCAACGACACACTTTTGGGGGAAATGGCTCATGTACATGCTCAAGCACAGCATTGCCCGGATTCTCCGCGCGCACGCCTCGCTGGCCGGAGCCGGCTGCGGCGCCCTGGCGTTGCTCGCTGGCGCGCCTGCATCGGCGCAGGACGAACAATTGGTGATCGACGAAGTAACGGTCACCGCCCGCCAGATCCAGGAAAACCTGCAGGACGTGCCGGTCGCGGTCACCGCCATGACCGAGGAACAGATCACCGCGGTGTTCGGCAACGACCTGCGCGACCTGGGCAAGTATGCGCCGAACGTGCAGATCGGCGTGGTGCCGGGCTTCAATGCCGCGGCGATCGCGATCCGGGGCGTCTCGACCGGTGACATCCCCTCCACCTTCGATCCGGCGGTGACGATTTCCGTCGACGGCTTCTACCTCGGCCACTACCAGGCCTCGCTCCTCGACATCTTCGAGATCGAGCAGGTCGAAATCCTGCGCGGCCCGCAGGGCACGCTGTTCGGCAAGAACACGATCGGCGGCGTGGTGAACGTGACGACCAAGCGCCCGAGCGGCGAGCTCGGCTTCGACACCAAGGTGCGCGTCGGCAACGAGGGGCGGCTCGACGTCATGGCGGCGGCCGATTTTCCCATCGTCGACGAGAAGCTGTCCGGCCGCATCGCGGTGCAATCCTTCAACTTCGACGGCTACTACACCAACACCGTCAACGGCGATGACGCCGGCGGCCAGGACCTGCTCGCCGGGCGCGCGAAGCTGCTGTTCACGCCGAACGAGAATTTCGACGCGCTGCTCTCGATCGAGTGGAGCGAGGACGAGAGCGACACGCCGATGGTGCTCAACACCAGCACCGCGCTCGATCCGAACGGCTTCTACGGCGCCGACGGTTTCTACAACGGCTTCGGGCTCGGCCTGCCGGCGTACCCGGGCCGCGGCACGGGCGGTTCCGCCAACGTGCCACTCGGAGATCCGTTCGAAACAGGCCTGGTGCCGATCGAACAGCACACACCGGGGCTCGCGGCGCGCAAGGACACCCGGGGTCACTGGGAAGACATCTTCGGTGTCTATCTCAACATGGACATCGATTTCGGCGGCGGCACGCTCACCTCGATCACCGGCTTCCGCACGGTGGACTCTGACTACTACAACGACTACGTCGGCGAGAACGTGCCGATCTATTCCACGATCCGCTCCGTGTATCGCGACACGTTCAGCCAGGAGTTGCGCTACGCGCAGGCGGCGTCCGAGCGCTTCAACTACGTGGCGGGCGTGTACTACCAGGACAACAGTCTCGACTACGAGAACAACACGGGCCTCGGCGCCGGACATCCGTTCAGCGGCGTGCTGTGGCCGGCCACGGGTCTGCTGCAGGACGGTGACGGCGGCCAGGACACCAAGGCGTACGCGGTCTTCGCCGAAGGCAACCTCAACATCACGGATTCCACGCGCATCACGCTCGGCGCGCGCTGGTCGGACGAGGAGAAAGACTTCAACCTGCGGCCCATCGGAGCGACGGACCGCGTGAACGAGAGCAATTCCTGGAGCGACGTCACCTACCGCGCGGGGCTGGACCACAAGTTCGGCGACAACGTGATGGGCTACGTCACCTACTCCACCGGCTTCAAGAGCGGCGGCTTCAACGAGCAGGCGACCTCGCTCGCCACCGCGGCGCTGTCGTTCGACGAGGAGCAGGCCGACTCGATCGAAGTGGGTTTGAAGTCCGACCTCGCCGACGGCCGGCTGCGGCTGAACCTCGCCGCCTTCCACGTGAAGTACGAGGACCTGCAGCTCGACTCGGTCATCCCGGTGCCGGGCTCGACGATCGGCCAGGAATCGGTCATCACCAACGCGGGTGAGTCGACCTCGCAGGGCCTGGAAGCGGAGCTGCTGTGGCTGGTGTCCGAAGCCTTCACGCTGCAAGGCACGCTCGGCTACCTGGATGCCGAGTACGACGAGTTCAATTGCGACCTGGATCGCGACCCGTCCAACGGCAACGAGGATTGCAGCGTGCTCGAGGTCAAGCGCACCCCCGAGCTCACCGGCAGCGCCGGCGCGACCTACACGTTCGGCCTGGGCAGCTGGGGTTCGGCGAGCGCCAATCTGAATGCGACCCACACGGACGAGTTCTTCAACGACATCTTCAACTCCGAAGGCAGCAAGCACGAATCGGTGACGCTGCTCAACGCGAGCCTGAGCCTGTACAACGAGTCCGACTCGCTGCGCGTGTCGCTGTACGGGCGCAACCTCACCGACGAGGAGTACCAGACCTCCGGGCTGGGTGTGGCGAACCTGTGGACGTTCTCGACCTACGGCAACCCGATGAGCTACGGCCTGGAAGTCGAGCTCCGCTTCTAGTTCTCGGTTCTGGTTCTAGGAACTGCGCGAGTCGCAAGCCCCTTTCCGCCGCGAGGCGGAGGGGGCCTTTCTGCGCCTCTTTTCAGCGGAGCGGCATCGAAAAAGGGCAGTAGGTTTCCTTCTCGACCAGGTTCAGGACGAAGGAGAGCTTCGCCATGCCGGCGATCACCGCCATGCAGGTGCCGAGCTCGAGAATGTCGGCGTCGCTGAAGTGCTCGCGCAAGTCGCGGTGCAGCTCAGGGGACAGCGCGCCGTCGTGATTGGTGAGCACCATCTGCTCGGCATAGTGGATCACCGCACGCTCGGCAGCCGTGAACGGCCCGTTGTCCGGATCGTCCATCGCATCGATCTGTGCCTGCGTGATGCCGGCTTCCAGCGCACCAGGCACGTTCTGCTTGTTGCAGGTACGGCAGCCGTGCTCGAGCGAGAGTTTCAGGCGCACGAGCTGCTTGTAGCGGTTGTCGACCCGGCCGCCGAAGAACACCTTCATGTAGAACTGGTTCATCACGAAATCGAGCAGCTCCGGCGCCTGCGCGAACACCTCGACGAACGTGGGCTCGCCCGTGAGGCGGTCGAGCGTGTCCCAGGCGAGATGGAACTGGGCGGGCAGCTGCGCACGTGGGGTGCGGCTCAAGAGGGTCTGCGCCATGTCAGGGCTCCTTGTCGCCGACGCGAAAATAGTCGGGCATGCCCGCCGGCCAGACATCGCCCCACTGCTGATTGCCGCCGTCGACCGTCAGGACCTCGCCGGTGATGAACTTGCCCGAGGGCGCCGACAGGTACACGACCGCCTGCGCGATGTCGTACGCATCGCCGAGCTGTTTCATGGGATTGGAATAGCGGAACTGATCGGCGGCATCCGGCGGATACACGTTGAAACCGTCGGTGGCGACGGAACCGGGCGACACGCAGTTCACGCGGATGCCGAGCGGCGCCCACTCGGTCGCGACGGTCTTGCTGAGATAGATGACGCCGGCGCGCGCGGCGCAGGTGTGCGCCACCTGCGGCATGCCGCGTTGCACGTTGGCGACGATGTTGACGATGCTGCCGGGGTGGTCGCGCTCGCGCCAGGCACGCGCCGCGCTCTGCATCATGTACCAGGTGCCGTTGAGGTTGGTGTCGATCACCGCGAGCCAGCCCTTCACGGAGAAATCGATCGCGGCCTGCGGGAACTGGCCGCCGCCGTTGTTCACCATCGCATCGAGACGCCCGAAGCGTTCCCAGGTTTCACCGATCAGCGCATCCACGCGTTCCGGGTCGCGGATCGTCATCGCGCTGGTGGCGATCTTGCGCCCGAGCAGCCGCTCGACGGACTCGGCGGTCTCTTCGAGCTTCTCCGCGCGCCGCCCGCAGATCATCACCTCGGCGCCCAGACGCGCGAGCAGGAACGTGATGGCGCGCCCGATGCCGCTGCCCCCTCCGGAGACCAGGAACACTTTGCCGGCGAGCAGGTCGTCGCGATACACGGTGGGGTAGCGCGCGAGCTCCTCGTCCGTGAATCCCCAACGGCGCTCGTCGCCGTCTGGCGGGGACGCTGGCATTGTTTTTGTTTCCATGCGGCGTCGGCTCCCTCGAAGGATCAGGCGGCGGCCAGACCGAACAGCGCGACGCTCGCGATGTTGCGGTTGGGAATGCCGCCGAGGTTGTGAGTCAGTCCGAGCGTCGGCGCGCGCAACTGGCGCTCGCCGGCACGGCCCAGGAGCTGCAGATAGATTTCGTAGGCCATGCGCAGGCCGGTCGCGCCGATCGGGTGACCGAAGCATTTCAGGCCGCCGTCGACCTGGCAGGGAATGCGGCCCTCCCGGTCGTAACGGCCGTCGAGCACGTCGTGCACGGCACGTCCCGCATCCGACAGGCCCAGATCTTCCATCAGCACCAGCTCGGTGATGGAGAAGCAGTCGTGCACTTCCATGAGGCTGATCTCGGCGCGCGGATCGCGCACGCCGGCTTCCTGGTAGGCACGTTGCGCGGCCAGGCGCGACGTGAGGGTATGGCTGCCGTCCCAGGAGCTGTGCCCCGCTTCGACGCCGTTGCTGGGCGCGAGCTGCAGAGCCTTCACCATCACCACGTCGCGCTTGCCCAGCTCGCGGGCGATCGCCGGCGTCGTCACGATGGCACAGGCCGCTCCGTCGCTCACGCCGCAGCAGTCGTACACGCCGAGCGGATAGGAAATCGTCGGCGCGTTCAGCACCTGCTCGATGGTCACCCGGTTGCGCAGGTGCGCCTTCGGGTTGCGGCTGCCGTTCTCGTGGCTCTTCCACGACACGTGCGCCATGGCGCGCTTGAGATCGTGCATCGAATGCCCATGGCGCGCGGCATAGGCGCTCGCGAGCTGCGCGAACGAGCCCGGTGCGGTGCTGCCCGGCAGGTACAGGTCCTCGAACGTGCCCTTGGTGCGCTCGGGCAGGCCCGCGTAGCCGGTGTCCTTGAGCTTCTCCACGCCGAGCGCGAGCGCGATGTCGCAGGCACCGGCCGCGACCGCGTAGACGGCGCCGCGCAACGCTTCCGTGCCGGTCGCGCACAGATTCTCCACGCGCGTCACGGGCACGTTCGGCAGCCGCAGCGCCTGACTCAGTGGCAGTGCCGACTTGCCGACGCTCTGCTCGTCGAAGAACACGCCGAGCCATGCCGCGCCGATGCGATCGCGCTCGACCCCGGCGTCGGCGAGTGCCTCGCTCACTGCCTCGAGCATGAGGTCCTCGGGTCCGGCATCCCAGCGCTCGCCGAAGCGAGAGCAGCCCATCCCGACGATCGCGACCTTGTCGCGGATGCCGCTCGCCATGTCAGCTCCCTCGCGCCGCGACCGGCGCGGCTTTCCAGAAATAGCGCCGAAAGCCGCGCGTGCGGTCGAGGTCCTTGATGCGCATCGCCATGCGCACGGACGTGCCGACCGCCAGCTCGCCGGGCTCGACGTCGGTCATCTCCATCATGAGATTGCCGCCGCCTTCCAATTCCACGTTGCCGTAGATCAACGGCGGCCGCGGCGTGAAGGCCAGCCAGTCCTCGGTGAAGGATTTCACGCGCCCGCGGCTGTGCGCGAGCGGATGTGGCTCGAGCGTATCGGTGGCGCGGCAATCCGGATTGACGCACACGCGTGCGCGCGGAAACTGGACCGTGCCGCACTCGCGGCACCTGCCGCCGACGAACGCGCCGATCTCGTCGCGACGCCGCCAGGCGACGCTGTGCGCCGTGCGATTGTCACGCTCGGCGCGCATGCCCCAGTCTATCTCCACCAGCGCGCTGTTCGACAGGTGACGCAGGTAATGAGGCTCATCGACACCGCCGTCGAGTTGGTGCTGGAGCGGACGTTGCTTCGCGAGCTGCGAGCTGGCCGCACTCGCGCGCAGCACGATTGCATCGACGCCCTGCCCGAAACCGACCAGCAGGACGATCTGTCCCGTCTTGCATTGCTCGAGTGCGAGTGCGAGCAGCAGCAGAGGATGCGCCGCGCCGGTATCGCCGCAGGACTCCTCGAGCCGCTCGGCGAGCGCGCTCTGCGCCGAGCTCAGCCCGGCGGCCTGCGCGATGCGACGCGCGACTGCGGAAGGACCGGCGAACGCCAGCAGCGACACATCACTCGCGCCGATGCCCGCGGAAGCGAGGGCCGCACCAATGGCCCGGGGCACGAGCTTGAGAAAACCCTCGTCTCGTACCCAGCGTTCCTCGAGCGCATAGTCGAACGACGCGCCGCTGGCGCGATACTGATCCACCAGATCGGCGGCCAGGCTCGCGCTGCCGAGAAACTCGGCAAGCAGCGCTCCCTGCCCCACACACACCGCCGCCGCCGCGTGCCCGTATTTCAGCTCCTGATCGCTGCCGGGCTTCGCGGCACGGCGATCGGAAGCGACCACGAGCTGCGCGCCCGGCCTGGAGGCGGCAGATTCGAGCGCCGCGAGCAGCGCGGAGGTAGCCCCGCGTCGCGATCCCCCGCTCGTGAGCGTGCGCACGTCTTCGCGCAGGGCCAGCGCCTGTGCGACGACGACCGCGTTGTCCCGATCGGCGAACGGCAGCGTGGTCGAGGCGAGCCATACCGCGTCGACCTGCAAGCGCTGTTCGGGCGCCACGCATGCGCCGGCCGCCGCGACGGCCAGCGTGATGCTGTCCTCGTCCCAGTTGCAGACCGCGCAGGCGCCCGTGGCGCGCGCCGCCGCCGGATTCGCCCAGGCCGTCGCATTCGCGATGGTCGAGCGCTTCAGGCGTGAGCGCGGCACGTAAGTGCCGACGGAAGTGATGCCCCTGGACCCCATTTCGTTCTAGTTCTCGACGTAGCGCCCGAGCTTCGGCTCCACGCGCAGCCCCGGCGGAATGTTCTGTTCGCCGATGCGGCGGTCGAGCTCCTCGTGCCAGTGATAGATGCGCCGCTCCTGGTAGTTGAGCGGCATCCCGCGAAAGCCCGCGGACATCACCGACTGCTGGATCTGCGCGGCGAACTGCAGGTCCTCATCGAGGATGCGGTCGAAGTTCGCTATGCGCGTGGGCCAGAGCGGATGCTTTTCCCCGCTCCCCCAGTCGGGCGCGAACCAGTGACATTCGATGCGCATCGTCGCGGGGCCCGTCGGCCAGAACAGCAGGAAGGGCATGCCGGTCGGATCCACCGGGGTCACGAGGTTCGGGAAAAAATTGAACGAGGCGTTGTTCTTGCTCGCTATCACCGTCGCCGTCTCGATCGCGCGCATGCCGCGCGTGCCCGGGTCGGTCCAGTCGGGCCGGCGGTTCGGCGTCACCATCAGCGAATGGCCGTTGCGCCACAACGCGATCGTGGTGCCGCGGTGGTCGAGGAAGCGGTCCACGGTGTTCTGGTGGATGGACTTGAGGTGATACACCTCGAGGAAAGCGTCCATCAGCACTTTCACGTTGCAGGGCACGTCGTAGCCGTTCTTGTACACGAAGCGCATCTGCTGCGGCTGGAACTGCTCGAAGTACCTGGGAATGGGATCGAGGTAGTCGAGGAGCGGGGGCGCCTGCGGATCCTCGTTGACGAAGATCCAGTTGCCGAAGCGCTCGCAGCGCACGCTCACCAGTGAACGGCAGGAAGTGTCCAGGCCCACGAAGTCGCGCTTGTCGCGCATGTTCATGAGCTTGCCGTCGAGCGCGTAGGTCCAGCCGTGGTAGCTGCACACCAGTCCGTCGACGCGGCCGGACTCGGTCTTCACCACCGGCGCGCCGCGATGGCGGCAGGTATTGTAGAAAGCGCGCACCACGTCGTCCTTGCCGCGCACCAGGAAGATGGGTGAACCCGTCTTGCGCCACATGAGGTAGCTGCCGGCCTGGGGCAGCTCGTCGATGTGACACGCGTAGAGCCAGGAGCGCCGCCACACGTACTCCCGCTCGGCGGCGAGAACCCCGGGATCGACGTAG
>DASTQG010000371.1:0-6234 GCA_035761885.1 Steroidobacteraceae bacterium
CAGCGGCAAGAGCACGCTGCTGCGCGCTGTCGCCGGCCTGACCTCGATCGATCACGGCCGCATCTCCCTGCACGGGCGCGACGTCACGCACGTGGAAGCGCGCCATCGCGGCGTCGGCTTCGTGTTCCAGCATTACGCCCTGTTCCGCAACATGAGCGTCGGCGACAACATCGAGTTCGCGCTGCGCGTGCGCCGCATGCGCGCGGCGCAGCGTCGCGAGCGACGCCGCGAGCTCCTGAAGCTGGTCGACCTGGAGGGCATGGACGATCGCCTGCCCGCGCAGCTTTCGGGTGGACAGCAACAGCGCGTCGCGGTTGCGCGCGCGCTCGCGCACGAGCCCGCGGTGCTGCTCCTCGACGAGCCCTTCGGCGCCCTCGATGCGAAGATCCGCGTGGAGCTGCGTCGCACGATCCGCGACGTGCAACGCCGCCTCGGCACGACGGCCATTCTCGTCACGCACGACCAGGAAGAAGCGTTCGCCCTGGGTGACCGCATCGGCGTCATGCACAACGGGCGCCTGCTCGAAACCGGAAAGCCGGCGCAGCTCTACCGCCACCCCGCGACGCGCTTCGTGGCGCGCTTCCTTGGGGCCGCCAACATTCTGCTCGGGCGCAAGGGCTTCGGCAGTGTGTCGCTCGACGCAGCTCATGAAGGAGACGACGCGCTCGCCGTCGTGCGGCCCGAGGACCTGGAGATCGCGATGGAGCGTGAAGCGCTCGCTCATCAGTGGTTGAGCCAGGGCACGGTCATCGAGACGAGCTTCGGTGGTGGCATCGAGCGCCTGCGGGTCGCTTTGCCGCCCGACAGCGGCGTGCGTTCAGCGCAGGCTGCCGAGAGTACGCACGAAGAGCAGGCCGCGACGCTGGAAGTCACCCGCACGGGCGGGGAGGGGTTGCAATTCCCCGTCAGCGCCGGCCAGAACGTTGCGATCGGCGTGCGTCGCATTCACGTGCTGCCCACACCCATCTCCGGATTCGTATTGCACGCGCACACGCGCGAGTCGCTCGAGCGACTGCGCGGCGCCGCGGTGCTGTCGCAGCTGGTGCGCAGCATGCAAGCGCCCGTGCGCGAGGCAGATTGGCCCGACGTGGTCGGCGCCTCCAGTCCGCGCGCCAACACTTCCGGGGTCGCGGTGGTGGCCGCGGGCGCGACCGCTGCGGCGGACATCACGCGGCTGGTTTCCGGGGGGACCTCGCGCATCCTGTGCCTGCCGGCCGAAGCACCGCTGCCGCGCAGGGCGCTCGTGACCTGGATCGGCGAGCAGGTGCGGGCCGCGACGCTGGCTTTTGCCGCGAGCCTCATCCGGCACATGCCCGTCGAGGCGAGTCTCGTCGGCCTGCCGGAATCCACTGCCGGCGCCGCGGAACGGGGCGGCGCCTTCCGTCGCATGCTCGACGCGCGCGCGGAGTTCCGCTCGAGTCACGGACTCGACGTGAGCACGGAGATGCATCTGGGCACGCTCGCATCGCGCGTGCTTGGACCGGCCGGGCAAGTCGAGTCCGCCCTCCTGATCCTGGGTGTCGAGTGCGCGC
Source organism: Steroidobacteraceae bacterium (assembly GCA_035761885.1). Lineage (GTDB taxonomy): Bacteria > Pseudomonadota > Gammaproteobacteria > Steroidobacterales > Steroidobacteraceae > DASTQG01. The sequence goes on from DASTQG010000371.1 coordinate 1,533, forward strand.
CGGAAGAATTGCAGTCGATCCTGAGCGCTCAACTCGATGGGCTGCTCGGTGTCGGCGCCTGCCCGGTATTCCTGGTCCACCACGCTTCGCGCGCGGGCACGCCCCGTGCCGTCGCAGCTCCCATTGCTGACAGAGAGGCCATGTCGTGAAACTGACGATTCGCGGTTCGATCCTGGCGCTGGCGGCTGCCGCGGCGCTGTCGCTGTCCACGGCCCGTGCGGCCGAGGTACAGCTCCTCAACGTCTCGTACGATCCCACCCGCGAGCTGTATCGCGACTACAACGAGGCCTTTGCGAAGTACTGGAAGCAGAAGAGCGGCGACGAGGTGACCGTGCGCCAGTCTCATGGAGGCTCGGGGAGCCAGGCGCGCGCGGTGATCGACGGGCTCGACGCGGACGTCGTGACACTCGCGCTCGCGTACGACATCGACGCCATTCACACGCAGGGCCGCAAACTGGCCGCCGACTGGCAGAAGCGTCTGCCCAACAACAGCGCCCCGTACACCTCGACGATCGTGTTCCTGGTGCGCAAGGGTAATCCGAAGAACATCCGCGACTGGTCCGACCTGACGCGCAAAGGCGTCACCGTGATCACCCCGAATCCCAAGACCTCGGGCGGTGCGCGCTGGAACTACCTCGCGGCCTGGGGCTACATCCTGGAACGCGAGCTGGGCGCGGATTTCCCGAAGAACCTCGCGAAGGTGCCGCCCGCGAAGCTGGCCGACGCGCAGAAGAAGGCGCGCGATTTCGTCGGCCAGCTGTACCGCAACGTGCCGGTGCTCGATCGCGGCGCGCGCGGCTCGACCAACACGTTCGTCCAGCGCGGCATCGGCGACGTGCTGCTCGCCTGGGAAAACGAAGCCGTGTTGTCCATCAAGGAGCTGGGTCCGGACAAGGTCCAGATCGTCGCGCCCTCGCTGAGCATCCTGGCCGAACCGGCGGTCGCGGTGGTCGACACCGTCGTCGACAAGAAACGCACGCGCGCGGTTGCGAAGGAATACCTCACCTACCTGTACAGCGACGCTGGACAGCAGATCGCCGCCAAGCACTACTACCGGCCGCGCAACGAGCAGGTCGCCGCCAAGTACGCCAGCCAGTTCCCGAAGGTGCGTCTGTTCACGATCGACGAGGTGTTCGGCGGCTGGAGGAAGGCGCAGAAGGACCACTTCGATGACGGCGGAACGTTCGATCAGGTCTTCGGCGTGGGACGCTGAGGCGCGAATGTCGCAGGTCGGGCAGGGGAGTGCCGTGCGGTGAACGTTGCTGTCGCAGCCGTTCCGGAGCCGCGCTGGCGGCTGCGTGAGCCGTCGGTCCTGCCCGGTTTCGGGCTGACCTTCGGCTACGCGGTCACCTACCTGTCGTTCCTGGTGCTGCTGCCGCTCACGGCGCTCGTGGTGAACGCGCTGTCCGTGCCGCTGGGCGAGATTTTCGAGACGGTTACCGACCCGCGCGTGCTCGCGTCCCTGCGCCTGAGCTTTGGCACAGCGCTGCTCGCCGCGACGGTGAACGCGGTATTCGGCCTCGCCGTCGCCTGGGCACTGACTCGCTACGACTTTCCGGGCCGGCGACTGTTCGACGCGCTCATCGACATGCCTTTTGCGATGCCCACGGCAGTATCAGGCATCGCGCTCGTCACGATCTTCTCGCAGAACGGCGTGCTCGGCCGCTGGCTCGAGCCGCTGGGCATCCAGGTGGCCTATACCTGGATTGGCATCACGGTGGCGCTCACGCTGATCGGCCTGCCGTTCGTGGTGCGCACGTTGCAGCCGGCGCTGATCGCGCTGGAGCGGGATGTCGAGGAAGCAGCCGAGTCGCTCGGGGCGACGCGCTTCCAGACGTTCCGCAACGTGATCTTTCCGGTCCTGATGCCCTCGCTCCTCACGGGGTTCACGCTCGCCTTCGCGCGCGGCGTGGGCGAATACGGATCGGTGATCTTCATCGCGGGCAATCTGCCCATGAAGACCGAGATCACACCGCTCCTCATCGTGATCAAGCTGGAGCAGTACGACTACAACGGCGCCGCAGTCCTCGGCTTCCTGATGCTGCTGCTGTCGTTCGTGATGCTGCTGCTCATCAACATCCTGCAGGCCTGGCAGCGGCGCCGAACCGGGACGCAGCGCTGATGGCACTCATCGACAACAGGAAGCGCGACTCCGACCGTCCGGGCGCCAACTCGCCCGTGAGCCGCATCCTGCGCACGCTGATCATCGGCACCTCCGTGACCTTCGTGGTCCTGCTGCTGGTGCTGCCGCTCACCACGGTGTTCGTCGAGGCTTTCAGCCGCGGCCTAAGCGCGTACTTCGAGGCCTTCAAGGATCCGGATACGCTCGCGGCGATCCGCCTCACCCTGGTCACCGCGGCCATCGTGGTGCCCCTGAACACGATCTTCGGCATCGCCGCCGCGTACGCGATCGCGCGCTTCGAGTTTCGCGGCAAGAACCTGCTCACCACTCTGATCGAGCTGCCGTTCGCGATCTCACCCGTCATCTCGGGACTCGTGTACGTGCTGCTGTTCGGCGCCAACGGCTGGTTCGGCGCCTGGCTGGAGGCCAACGACATCTCCATCGTCTTCGCTTTCCCCGGCATCGTGCTGGCGACGATGTTCGTCACCTTCCCCTACGTCGCCCGCGAGCTCCTGCCGCTCATGCAGATGCTGGGCACGGACGAGGAGGAGGCTTCGATTTCCCTCGGCGCGGGTGCCTGGACCACCTTCTTTCGCGTGACGCTGCCGAAGATACAATGGGGCGTGGTGTACGGGGTCATCCTCTGCAACGCACGGGCGATGGGAGAGTTCGGAGCGGTCGCGGTGGTCTCGGGCCATATCCGTGGCCTCACGACCACCATGCCGCTGCACGTGGAAATCCTGTACAACGAGTACAACTACGTGGGAGCCTTCGCCGTTGCATCGCTCCTGAGCGTGCTGGCCGTGGTCACGGTCGTGATCAAGACGGCGTTGGAGTGGCGGGCTTCCGCGAAACATTCCTGACGGGCTTTGTGTGGCGCATCCTCGTTCCGTCAAGCTGAGCGCGGCGCTCGGCCTGGGGAGCATCGCGATCGTGCTGATCGCGGTGCTCGCCATGGCGGTGAGCTCCGAGAGGCTTCTCGGCCGTCAGGCTGAGCGGCAGGCTTTGACGCGCGCGCAGCTCGCCGCGGCGGGAGCGCGCGAATACCTGCGCCGGGTCAACGAGGACATGTTCTCCGCCGCGCAGGTCCTGGCCGAGCGTCCGACGCTGCAGCGCCTGTTGCAGGAACAATCCTGGCGAGGCCTGGGGCCCTTTCTCAAACGCTTCTGTGCATCCACGGGCGGCGACATCTGCGCGGTGCTCGCCCCCGGTGTCGAGGTCAGTTCGGGTTCCCCGCCCGTGTCCTGGGGTGAAATGCAGCGGGCTGTGGATGAACAGGGGCAACGCTTCGTCTACGCGCCGCGCGACGGCTCCGCCCCGGTGTCGGGCGCATCGCTCGCCTCGGGCGCCGACCCCCGCGTTCGGGTGGTGGTGTTGCGCATGCTGGGCGGGCAGCTGTTGCGAGATCTCAAGGACCAGGTCGGCGCCGAGGTGCGCATCATCAACTATTCCAGCTATACCTCGCCGCAGGACGATCCGTTCACCGAGCTGCACTCGCACGCGCTGTCCGACGGCCGCTACGCCGCGCGGCGCCTGTCGAACCCCGACGTGTATGCCGCCACCACGGTGCTCCCCAACGTGAGCGGCGAAGTGGTGGGACTGATCGACGTGGAGCTGCCGGCGGCCGAGTTCGATGCCGCGGTGGCAGCGCTTACGCGGCGCCTCACCCTCATCGCACTGGTGGTAATCGCCATCGCCGGCTTTGCCGGCGTGCTCTACGGGCGCTGGCTGGTGAGGCCGGTGTCCGATCTGCGTGACGCCGCGGACCGCATCGGCCGCGGCAACTTCTCCACCGCCATACCGCCGCAGGGAACGCAGGAGGTTTCCGATCTCGCCGCCACCATGGAGGTGATGCGGCGAAACCTCGTGGAGCTGACGACAGCGCTGCGCCGGCGCGAAGCGGAGGCGCAGGCGGTGCTGACCGGCATCGTCGAAGGTGTGTACGCCGTGGATGCGGACCGGCGCATTCGCTACGCCAATCCGCAGGTGGCAAAGATCGTCGGGCGGGAGCCGGAGCGGATGATCGGAGAATTCTGCGGCGACGTGCTGCGGCCCGATCTGGTCGATGGGCAGCGGCCGTGCGAGCACAATTGCCCGATCCTGCATGCGCGCACCCAGGGAACGGCCACCGCGGTCGAGCACCTGTGCGTGGCGAGCGGCCGGCGCACCACGGTCATCCAGAGCGCGGCGCCGGTGGACGGCCAGCAGGTGCAGGTGATCCGCGACGAAACCGAGCTCGAAGCCGTGCGACGCGCACGCGACACGGTGCTCGCCAACATCTCGCACGAGTTCCGCACGCCGCTGGCCGCGCAGCTCGCCTCCATCGAGCTGCTGCGCGAAGGATTGAAAACCGCGCCGCCGGAGAAGCTGGAGGAACTGGTATTTTCGCTGGAGCGCGGCACCCTGCGCCTCACGCGGCTCATCGACAACCTGCTCGAGAGCGTACGCATCGAGTCGGGCCAGCTCGGCATTCGCCGCCAGCCGGTCACGCTCGCCCAGGTCGTCGAGGACGCCGAGGACCTGATGTCGGGACTGCTGACGCAGCGCCGCCAGGTGCTGCGCACCGCGATTCCGGGGGAC
>DASTQG010000372.1:0-9368 GCA_035761885.1 Steroidobacteraceae bacterium
AGGTACAGCAGGCCGGCTACGACTACCTGCGCGAGCACGGCATTCCCGCGCCCGAAAAGCTGATCGCCGTGGTGCACGGCATCGGTCACATGCCCGTGGAGATGCCGGTGGGTTTTCCCTCTTACGGCCTCGCCGGCTTCGAGGGCTTCACCATCGAGAAGGACATGGTGCTGTCGTGCGACTACCTGTATTTCGGCGCGCGGCACGGGCCCTGCCACATGGAGAACGTCTACATCGTGACCGCGAACGGCGCCGAGTCGACCTACTCCGCGCCGCTGGAACTGATCACGCCGCAGTGACGCGGCACCGCACTGCCCGAGGTGGCACACATGACGATCGAGCGTGAAACCCTTCTGGAAGCCTATCGACGGATGCGCGCCATCCGCGAATTCGAGGAACGCATGCGCCGCGAGGTGCAGGCGGGAACGGTGCCCGGCTTCGTGCACCTGTACTGCGGCCAGGAAGCGATCGCGGTGGGCGCATGCATGCACCTGGGCGATGCGGACTACGTCGGCAGCACGCATCGCGGCCACGGTCACTGCATCGCCAAGGGCTGCGACATCGGCGACATGCTGCTCGAGATCTATTGCAAGCAGGGCGGCCTTTGCAACGGCAAGGGCGGCTCCATGCACATCGCCGACCTGCGCAAGGGCATGCTGGGCGCGAACGCGATCGTCGGCGCGAATCCGCCCATCGCGGTCGGCGCGGCGCTCACCGCGAAGACACTCGGCACGAAGAACCTCGCGCTCGCCTTCATCGGCGACGGCGCGTCCAACCAGGGCACCGTATTCGAGGCGCTGAACCTCGCCTCGATCCTGAAGCTGCCGATGATCTTCCTGTACGAGAACAACGGCTATGCCGAGTTCACCGGAATCTCCTATCACCTGGGCGGTGGGGACATCGCCAAGCGCGCCGGAGCGTTCGGCATGCCGGCCACCCAGGTCGACGGCACGGATTTCTTCGCGGTGTACGAGGCGCTCGGCGCCGCGGTGGCCCGTGCCCGGGCCGGCGAAGGTCCGAGTGCAGTGGAAGCCGTCGCGATGCGCTGGTATGGCCACTACGAGGGCGACATGCAGACTTACCGGGCGGACGGCGAAGTGGACCGGCTGCGCGCCTCGAGCGATCCGCTGCTGAGGTTCACCGAGCGCGTGACGCGCGAGCACGGCATTACGCGCGAGGAGCTCGAGCGCATCGATGCCGAAGTGCGGGCGCAGCTCGACGTGGACGTGGACGCGGCCAAGGCCGCGCCGCAACCGCCGCGCGAAGCGCTGTTTACCGACGTCTACGTTTCGTACTGACAGGTGATGCCATGGCACTCAAATCCATCCGCGAAGCCATCAACGACTGCCTGCGCGAGGAGATGGCGCGCGATCCGCGCGTGGTGATCCTGGGCGAAGACGTGTGCGGGGGCCTGGGCGGAAGCTCGGGTATCGAAGAAGCGGCCGGCGGCACGTTCGGCGTGACGGCGGGCCTCGCGAAGCAGTTCGGGCGCGCCCGCGTCATCGACACGCCTATCACCGAATCCGCGATCATCGGCGCGGCGGCGGGCGCAGCGCTCACGGGATTGCGTCCCGTGGCCGAGCTGATGTTCATCGACTTCCTGGGCGTGTGCTTCGACCAGATCCTCAACCAGATCGCCAAGTTCCGTTACATGTTCGGCGGGCGCGCGAAGACGCCACTGGTGATCCGCACCATGATCGGCGCCGGTGTGGGCGCGGGCCCGCAGCATTCACAGTCCCTGTACGCGATGCTCGCCTCGATCCCCGGCATCAAGGTGGCGCTGCCTTCCAACGCTTACGACGCGAAGGGGTTGCTCGCGCAGGCGATCCGCGACGACGATCCGGTCGTGTTCTGCGAGCACAAGGCGCTGTACAACGAGCAGTGCGAGGTTCCGGACGGGCCGTACACGCTGCCGTTCGGCGAAGCGAACGTCACGCGTCGCGGCAATCACGTGACCGTGGTCGCCTTCTCGCGCATGGTTCTGCTCGCCAACCAGGCCGCGGACAAGCTCGCGCGCGAAGGCATCTCGGTGGAAGTCATCGACCCGAGGACGATCTCTCCCCTCGACACCGACAGCATCATCGAAAGCGTGGAGAAGACCGGACGCCTGGTCGTGGTCGACGAAGCCACGCCGATGTGCGGCATGGCCTCGGAGATCGTCAGCGCCATCGCCAGCGAAGCCTTCGAATGCCTCCAGGCCCCGCCCGTGAAGGTGACGGCGCCGCACACGCCCGTGCCGGCCACACCGCACCTGGAAGCGGAGTACGTCCCCTCGCGGGAGAAGATCGAGCGCGCCATCCGCAAGGTGCTCGGCAAGACCGCCGAGCGCGCGGCGAGCTGAGGGTGGCGATGCGGGCGGGCTTTTGCGTGTTCATGCGCGTACGGGTGAAGCCGGAGAAGCGCGAGGAGTTCATCGGACTGATGCGGGGACTGCAGCGGGACGTGCGCGCCAATGAACCCGACACGCTGGTGTTCGAGATCGCGCAGGGCGACGATCCGCTCGAGTTCCTCTTCTTCGAAGGCTTCACGGACGAGGCGGCGCGCGAGCGCCACCAGAAGATGCCTTATCACGTGGCGGTGTCGCCCGCGGGATACGCCTGCCTGGCGCAGGATCCGCAGATCGAGTTCATCCGCCCGATCTGACTGCACGATGCGGGCGCGCGGCAGGGTCTTCTCGCTCCTTCTCCTGAGCGTACTCGCCGGTGTCTCGACGGAGGCGACCGCGCAGGCGCGCGGCGAGTGGCCGTACTACGGCGCCGACGCCGGCGGCACGCGCTATTCGCCGCTGACCCAGATCGATCGCGACAACGTCGAGGGTCTCGAGCTCGCCTGGGAATACTCCACGGGCGAGCTCATGCGTCGCGGCCAGGCGATGATCACCAACAGCTCCACGCAGACGACGCCGATCCTCGTCGAGAACACGCTGCTCCTGTGCACGCCCTTCAACCGGCTCATCGCGCTGGATCCTGCGACAGGACGCGAGCGCTGGGCGTACGACGCCCGCGTGGACAGTTCGCATGCCTTGCCCTTTCAGTACAACTGCCGCGGTGTGAGCGCCTGGCGCGATCCGCAGGCCGCTCCCGCGAGCGCCTGCGCGCATCGCGTGTTCATGGGCACGAACGATTCGCGTCTCATCGCCGTGGACCTGACGACGGGCCGGCCGTGCGCGCAGTTCGGCACCGGCGGCGAGGTACGCGTGCCGATCGGCGCGAAACCGGAGTTTCCCGGCGAGCTCAAGCTCACCTCGGCGCCCGCGGTCGTGAACGGCATCGTGGCGGTCGGTTCGGCGATCATGGACAACCTGCGCACCGATGCGCCGCCGGGCACGGTGCACGCGTTCGATGCGCGCACCGGCGCGCCGCGCTGGAGCTTCGACCCGATCCCGCGCGACCCGGCCGATCCGGTGGCGGCCACGTGGCAGGACGGCAGCGCGCAAGAGACAGGCGCCGCCAACGTGTGGTCGACCATGGTGGTCGACGCTGCGCGCAACCTGATCTTCCTGCCGGTGGGCTCCGCTTCGCCCGACTTCTGGGGCGGCGAACGCAAGGGCGACAACAAGTACTCCAGCTCGCTGGTGGCGCTGGACGCCGGCACCGGCCAGCCGCGCTGGCATTTCCAGCACGTGCATCACGACATCTGGGACTACGACACGCCCTCCCCGCCCATGCTGATCGACATCCGGCGCGGCAATGAACAGATCCCGGCTGTCGTCCAGAACACGAAGCAGGGATTCTCCTTCGTGCTGCATCGGGACACCGGCGTGCCGGTGTTCGGCGTCGAGGAACGGCCCGTCCCGCAGGGCGCGCTGCCCGGCGAGTGGCTCTCGCCCACGCAACCCTTTCCGCTCGCGCCCGAGCCGCTGTTGCCGCTCAAAGTCACACCGGACGACGCGTGGGGTTTCACGTTCTGGGACCGCGCGCGTTGTCGCGAGAAGATCGCCTCGCTGCGCAACGAAGGCATCTTCACGCCGCCTTCCACCGCGCCGGGCACGCTGCTCACGCCTGGCACGGCAGGCGGAATGAACTGGGGCGGCCCGGCCTACGATCCTTCGCGCCAGCTGATGATCGTCAACGTGAGCAATGCGCCGCAGGTGGTGATCCTGGTGCCGCGCGAGAAGATCGCCGGTGTGCGCGGCATCAGCCTGGAGGCGGGCAACGACGTGGCCGAGCAGCGCGGCACTCCCTACGGCGCCCGGCGCGAGTGGCTGCTCTCGCCCTGGGGCGCGCCTTGCGTGAAACCCCCGTGGGGCGAGCTCGTGGCGGTGCGCATGACGGACGGCAAGATTCTCTGGCGCAGCGCCCTCGGCTCGATCGAGAAGCAGCTGCCCGTGCCGTTTCACTGGAAGCTCGGCACGCCGAACATCGGCGGTCCCATCGTGACGGGCGGCGGCCTGATCTTCATCGGCGCGACCATGGATGGCTACCTGCGGGCCTTCGATGTCGAGAGCGGCGAGGAACTGTGGCGCGAAGAGATGCCCGCCGGCACTCAGACAACGCCGATGACCTACGAAGCCGGTGGCCGGCAGTACGTCGTGATGGTCACCGGCCACCACCTGTGGTTCGGATCGAAGGCAGGCGACAAGGTGGTCGCGTACGCGCTGCCGAAGGACTAGGCTCCTAAAAAAGCAACCACGGGGTTGCGTTTAATGCGCCCGCCTGATACCGTACTGGCAACCAAGAGGTTGCCGAATGCCAATCCATAAAGGTCAAGACCGAATTGAAAAAACTGTCGATCTCGCAGCGCCCGTCGCGCGGGTGTGGCGAGCCCTCACTGATCCAAGTGAATTTGGAGTGTGGTTTCGAGTCCGACTCGATAACGGATTCGCCGTTGGAGAGACGACAACGGGGACGATGACTTATCCCGGGCATGAGCATGTGAAATGGGTGTCGGTAACAGAAGCTATGGACCATGAGCGTTTGTTTTCTTTTTCTTGGTCTCCTGCAGCTGTGGATCCGGATACGGAGTATGGTGAGAAGGCGAAAGTGCTGGTCGAATTTCGTCTGAACCCAATCGAGTCCGGCACACGGCTCGTCATCACAGAATCCGGCTTTCAACAATTTCCAGAATCAAAGCGGTTGGAAATCCTGCGTTCAAGCTCTGAGGGTTGGGATACGCAGGTCGATAACGTGAAATCTCATGTTGAAAGCTAGCGCTGCGGGTCAGCTCTGCGCTTGCGCGGGATCGAAGCTCACGTGCAGCTCGCGCAGGTTGCGCCCGAAGAAACTCGGCACGTATTCGGGCGGCGGCGAGCCCGGCGTCAAGCGGAAGTTGCCACAGCGTCCCAGCAGCGCGCCGAAGGCGCTGATCAGCTCCTGGCGCGCCAGCGCCGCGCCGATGCAGTGATGCCGGCCGATGCCGAGCGCCAGGTGCTTGCCCGGGTGCGCACGATCGAGGTCGATGCGCGCGGCGTGCGGAAACTGCGACTCGTCGCGATTGGCGGAACCGAATCTCAGGCTCAGCAGCTCACCTTCGCGCAGCGGGACACCGCCGAGCGTCGTATCCGCCGTAACGCGCCGGAACATGCCTTGCGCGGGTGATTCGAGCCGCAGGACTTCCTCGGCCAGGGTTTCGAGCAGCCTGGGCTCGCGCCGTACGCGCGCGATCGGCTCGGGATCCTCGATCAGCAGCTTCAGTCCCGAGGCGAGCGCCGCGGTGGTGGTCTCGTTCCCCGAGGCGAGCAGGTCGATGGTGATGATCGAAAGCAGCTCGCACAGCGCGATCGGCTCGCCGTCGGCCCCATGCGCCTGCGCCATGACGGTGAGCAGATCCTCGCGCGGCTCCGCGCGACGCTCCTCGATGAGCGCCGCGAAGTAGTGCTGCATCTCGACGACCAGCCGCGCGCACTCGATCTCGCGCTCGCGCGAGATCATCATGCTGAAGGGCTCGACGATCGCGTCCGACCAGGCCTTGAAGCGCGCCAGGTCCTTGCGCGGGACGCCGATGAGGTCGGCGATCACCATCATCGGCAGCGGGTGCGCGAAGTCGCGCACGAACTCGCACTCACCGCGCGCGGCGAAGCCGTCGATCAGCTCGTGCGCGGTGCGCTCGATCATCGGCACCAGCGTGCGTACGCGCGACACGGTGAACAGGCGGTCGAGGAGCTTGCGAACCCAGGTATGGCGCGGCGGATCGGAGGTCGAGCACGAGGCGGTCGGCAGCCAGCCCTGGTTCGAGTAGAGGTCGATGACTTCCTGCGGCACGCCGCTCGGCTTCAGTGCCATGGGGCTCACGCCGCTGGCGAACAGGTCGGGCTGGCGCATCACTTCGCGACACAACTCGTAGGTCGTCACCAGCCAGAAGCCGGTGTTCGGCATGCGATACAAGGGCGCTTCGGCGCGCAGGCGCTCGTAGAAGGCGTAAGGGCACGCCTGCGTCGCGGGTGCCATCAGGTCGAATTGTTCCAGAGGTTGCCGATCGTTCACGGTCACACCCTTGCTCAGCGCGCCGCGCGGGGCGGCGAGAACTTCAGCAGTACGTTCCCCGGCAGCCGCCCGCCGAACAGGTAGCCCGAGTTCACCAGCAGCGCGCCGTCGACGACGACCGGACCGGCCGATTCGATGCTGCCGCCCCGCGCCACCTCGCCCGACAGCGTCTTGTACTCGCGCACGGTGTCGAACTCCCAGACCACGCGGCCGCTCGCACCTTCGTAGGCGCGCAGACGTCCATCGAATCCGCCCGCGAAGAGAATCCCGGGGATCGCAGTCACGGGCGCCGACACGCCCGGATCACACGCGGGCTTCAACTCGGACCGGCATTGATCCTGCGCCGGCGTGAACCACACCGTCTTGCCAGTTCCCGCATCGAGCGCGAACACGCCGGGCTTGGCTTCGCCGCGCTGCGCATCCGAGGGCAGGAACAACGTGTCGGCGTTGGGTGCGTACACGCGCGCGCCCTCAGCGGCCAGTCCCCAATGCACGCCGCCCGCAAAGCCGCCGCGACCGATGCGCCGCCGCCACAGCAGCTTGCCGTCATCCGGATCGAGGGCGAACACGTCCGCGGATTTCTGGCCCACCACGAGCACTTCCGCGCCCGATGGCAGCTTCACCAGCACCGGCGGCGCACCGATGTCGAGATCCGGCCCGTTCTCCTTCGGGCAGTTCGGACCTCCGCCGATGAAGCACGCCATGTTCCAGGCGTCACCCGCGAGCGACTGGTAGTGCCAGAGGCGCTTGCCGGTCTGCAGATCGATTGCGAGCACAGCGTCGCTGGTGTCGGCAGCGGGTGAGGTGTAAGCCTCGCCCGTGCCAACGTAGAGCCTGCCGCGCTTCACGTCGATCGTGGGGCTGTTCCACACCGGTGCGCCGGCGGGCCCGCGCAACGCCGTGCCCGCCGAGCTCTTCTCGCCGGTGAGCCCCGGCTCCTTCGCAATCGTGTAGCTCTTCCAGATCTCCGCGCCCGTCGCTGCGTCGAGCGCCGCGACGCCGCCGCGAAACGAGCAGCACTCGTAGGCAGGATCGGCTGCGGCGGCCCACTCGGTGGAGGACATCGGGACGTACACACGACCCTCATGAAGGCGCGGCGAGCCCGTGATGGTGAGACGCGGATGCGGGTCCACGCGCCGCTTCCACAACAGTCGCCCCGTGCGCGCGTCGAGCGCATGCACGTTGCCGGAAAGATCGCCGACGACGAGGCGAGGAGGAACGGAGATTTCGCCGGCACGCCAGGGCTCGACGCTGGGCGCGACACGCACTTCGGCGCCGGCCTGGTAGCTCCAGCGCACGCAGCCCGACACGAAGTCCAGCGCGTACAGCTCGCCGGACTGACTGCCGACGTAGATGGCGCCGCCGGCTACGGAAGGTTGCGAGCGCGCGCGCGTCGCACCTGGAAATGCGAATGCCCACTCCAGCTGCAGACGCGGTACGTCGCTCGCGTGCAGGCCGGCAGCGTATGAATCGGCGAAGCGGGTGTTCTCGAGGGTCTGTCCCCATCCGAGGGTACGCGGTGGCCGATTCGCATCGAACTCGCTCGCGCCCGCGGCGCACCGCACCGGCGGCGTTGCCACGGCGGCCGCGAGGCTGCGGCCGCCGAGATGCTCCGCGAGCGTGCGCCGCTCGGCTTCGCTGAGCGTTGCACCCTGCGGTTGCATCACGCCGGTCGTGAGTGCCGTCAGGATCGCCTCCGGCCCCAGCATCTGGAAAGTCACCGAGTGCGGCGCCTTCGGCACCTGACCCTCGTGGCAGGTGGAGCACACCTGCGTGTAGATCGTCGCCGGATCGCGCGCAGTTGCGGCGCCCGCCGCAGTCGCTGCGACTGCATTTGCAGGCTGCGCATCGGATTCGCTCTTGCCTTGGCCGCACGCGGCAAGGCTTCCCAGCGCAGCGATCAACACCGCCGGACCGGACACGAAGGCCAAAGGAGAGCGTCGGGTCGGGCTCACGAGTCCCCTCCCAAAAAACAATCAGGAGTGTACAGAAAAAAGCAGTACTGATTGTTTTTTTATGGGCGCGCGCCTACCATGATTCACAGCACGCCGGCGGCCGCGTCATCGACGGCGACGGCTCTCCGTCAGCGCACGAAGTGGGGGAAAACTCGTGACGAAACAACGACCTGTGGGGAACCTCGGCGATGACGGCCCGGTCCTCGCCGACGCACGCTCGCTGCCTTGGCACAAGCTCGGCGAGGGCATCGAAATCAAAGTCTTGCGCCTCTCCCGCACCACCGGAGAGTGGGCCCTGTACGTGCGGATGCAGCCCGGTTCGAAGATCGCCCCTCACAAGCACCTCTCGGCCGGCGAATTCTTCGTCACCAAGGGCGAGCTGCTCTACGACGTGGGCAGCGCGCCCGCCGGCACCTATGGCTACGAGGCTCTCGGCGAAATTCATTCGCAGGCGCGCGCCGACGTCGAAACCGAATACCTCTTCCTCGGCCGCGGTCCGGTGCTGTTCAGCGGACCCGATGGCCAGCTGGAGTTCGTCCTCGACTGGGAGTTCTACCAGCAACTTGCCCGGGGCAGTTCCATGCCGAGCGTCACCGAAGGCACCCAGGATCACGCGGCGTGACGGCGTCCACGCCGCTCGCGTCACCACATTCCACACAAGGGGGAAACCATGCGAGAGCCTGAAATGAGGTTGCGCCGCTGCATCGGCGTCGCGCTGGGACTGATCGGCACGATCGCGGCCGCCCAGGACAATCCGCAGGAGTCGGAGGCGAGCCGCGCGGCGGTCGGCACGCTCGACGAAGTGATCGTCACCGGCACCAAGCGCGCCGAAGAGTCGCAGGACGTGCCCATCTCGATCTCGGCGATCTCGAGCGATGTGCTGGAGCGCGCCTCGCAGAACGACGTGCGCGCGCTCGGCTCGCTCGCGCCCGGCCTCGTGCTCTCCAATCCCGCCGGCTTCAACGCGACCGGCGGCGGCATGCGCGGCACC
>DASTQG010000373.1:0-6859 GCA_035761885.1 Steroidobacteraceae bacterium
GGGGTGCGGGCAGTAGGCGCCCGAGCCCTGCGCGGGATCGCCGCGCAACGCGACGATGTGGCGGATGCCGTTCGCCCAATAGTCGCGCGCGATCTCCAGGATCTCCTCGCGCGTGGCACCGACGCAGGTCAGGTGCGGTGCGCTCGTGAGTGGGGTTTCCTGCAGGATGCGCGTCACCACGTTGTGCGTGCGTGCGCGCGTCGAACCGTCAGCGCCATACGTCACCGATACGAAACGCGGGCGCAGCGGCGCGAGGCGCTGCACCGACTGCCACAGGGTCTGCTCCATGGCCTCGTCGTTGGGCGGAAAGAACTCGAAGGAAACCGCCACGGGCCTGGGAATCGACGCGGCGCTCTCGCTGATGCGGTCGACGATGCGGGAAGCGGGAGTCGGTGCTGACATGGTGTATCCGGTTCAGGCGGCGGCGCCGATGGACTCACGGCGACGGCCGAGTGCCAGCAGCAGATGATGATTCGCGGCGTCGATTGGGCGCAGCCGCTCGCAGGTGATGCCGGCGTGGCCGAGCCACTGGCGCAGCGTGGTGAGCGGGTTGTGCGCATCGCCCGTCTCGAGCCTGTCGAAGTCCTCGATGACGATGAGCCGGCCACCCGGCCGCAGCAATCGCGCGGCCTGCGCCAGCACGTCGCGGGGCCGTTCGGCCTCGGCGAGCACCCGGTCCATGGCGATGGTGTCGAAGGTCGCAGCGGCGTACGGCAGCGCGTACATGTCCCCGCGCCGCAAGACACAGTGGCTCAACCCCGCGGTGTGCACCGTCGTGCGCGCGACGCGCAGCGCCTCGCTTTCCAGATCGATTCCGGTCGCCTGCGTCGCACGCGGCGCGAGCCAGCTCAGGATGCGGCCCGTGCCAGTGCCGATGTCCAGCAATTCACCGATGGGTTCGTCACCCAACTCCTGCAGCAGCGCGGCCTGGAGCGAGGCCACCTGCCCTTCCGCGCCTGCGCGCAACGGCAACTGCGCCGCAGCCTCGGCTGCGCGTTGCTCGCGTACCTTCGCGGCACGCATCCGGTCGCGCTCGACGAACGGATCGCGCGGATCCAGGCCGGCCAGCAGCTCGCGCGCGGCCTCCGCACCGACCCCGCGCATCGGAACGCGGTAGTACACGCGATGCTCCTCGCGAAATCGCACCAGCAGGCCGGCATCGCAGAGCAGGCGCAGGTGTCGCGAGACGCGCGGCTGGCTTTGCTCGAGCAGCGCGCACAACTCACCCACCGTCAGCTCACCGCCGGCGCACGCCACCAGAATCCGAAAACGAGTCGGCTCGGCGGCAGCGCGCAGCCGCTGCAGAAGCTGATCGAATGAAACGGGGGTGGACATGGGTGGTGAGTATAAGGAAATCCTTATATTCGTGATAGTGACAGTGTTCTCAACAACTTGTAGTGGCCTATACCGCGTTATGTCCGGGGGCGTTATTCTGCGCCCCGCTCGTACCCTCTTTTGTCCCGAAAAGGAGGACCTCATGAAGATGCTCACCCTCAGCCTGGTCCCGGCACTCCTCATGGGGCTGACGGCCTGCGGCGGGGGCGAACCGGCGCTCGTCTTTTCAGGCGACGTCACGCAGGAGTGGGAAGCGGCGCGCGCGAACGGCGATGCCGATGCGATCGCCGCGCTGCACACCGAAGACGCGCAGGTCATGCCGCCCAATGCGCCGATGGTCGAAGGTCGTTCCGCGATCCGCGCCTACTACCGCAACGTGTTCGAAAGCCGCGCCGCGCCCGCGCGCTTCGACGAGCGCGAAGTGATCGTGTTCGGACGCATGACTTACCGGCAGGGCATCTACGAAATGGAGATGCCCAACGGCAAGCGCGAATACGGCAAGTTCATGCAGTTGTGGAAGAGCGTCGATGGCAAGTGGCAGCTGCATCGCGCGATGTGGAGCAGCAGCGAGCCCCTGGCGAGCACGGCGCAGGCGGACGATGCCGCCTCTCCCAGCGGCTGAGCGACGCCTGCCGATGTTGGAAGCCGAGTGGCGCACGCGAGTGGAGCTCGCCGCGGCGTATCGGCTGGTCGCGCTGTTCGGCTGGGATGACCTGGTCTTCACGCATATCAGTGCCAAGCTCGCCGGTCCCGACGAGGCATTCCTGATCAACCCCTACGGCCTGCTGTTCGAGGAGATCACAGCCTCGAACCTGGTGAAGGTCGACCTCGCGGGACGCAAGCTGGAAGAATCTGCGCACGCGGTGAATCCCGCCGGCTTCACCATCCACAGCGCGATCCACGCCGCGCGTGCGGACGTCGCCTGCGTCCTGCATACGCACAGTCTCAACGGGGTGGCTGTTTCGGCGCAGCGCGCGGGCGTACTGCCGGTCTCGCAGCAATCGATTTTCGTGCTGGCGAGCCTCGGCTATCACGACTACGAAGGGGTCGCACTGCGCGAGGAGGAGAAGCCGCGACTGGTCGCCGACCTGGGCGATCGCACCTTCCTCATGCTGCGCAATCACGGCCTGCTCACCGTCGGCAGCAGCGTGCCCGAAGCCTTTCTTTCGATGTACCTGTTCGAGGCGGCGTGCACGATCCAGCTGCGTGCGCAGGCAGGCGGGGAGCTGGTGCGCGTTGCGCAGCCGATCATCGATGGGGCGCCGGAAATGGCTCGCGCCGTGACGCGGGGTCAGGGCGCGCAGCTGGTCTGGCCCGGCCTGCTGCGCCGGCTGGACCGCGAAATGCCGGGTTACGCCAGCTAGAAGAAAGCGGCCAAGAAAAAGGGGACATTCACATTTTCGCGGGACGGTCCCCGCGAAAATGTGAATGTCCCCTTTTTCTCTTTATCGTGCTTTCCTTACTGCAGCGTGCCGGAGCGTGTCTGCGCCGCACGCTCGTGAAACAGCTGCTCGCTGTCGATCGCATCGAAGCGGTAGGCGCGATTGCAGAATTCGCAGCGCACCTCCACCTCGCCGCGCTCCGCGACGATGCTGCGGATCTCCTCGCGGCCGAGCGACTCGAGCATGCCCGCCACGCGCTCGCGCGAGCAGCCGCAGCGGAAGAATACGGGCGCCGGCTCGAAGACGCGCACGTCTTCCTCGTGAAAGAGCCGTCGCAGCAGGTCTGCGTGCGTGAGCCCCAACAGCTCTTCGCGCTCGAGCGTGCCCGCCAGATGCTCGATGCGATTCCAGGCCTCGTCCGCGTCCTCACCGACACCCAGGGCGCGCGCCGACTCGGGCAGGCGTTGCAGCAGCAGGCCCGCGGCGCAGTTGGCGGTCGCGGCCAGCGCGATGCGCGTCGGCAGCTGCTCGGAATCGCGAAAGTAGGCTTCGAGGCAGTCGCTGATGCGCTCGCCCGCGAGCGGCACGATGCCCTGGTAGCGCGCGCTCGCATCCGCGGTCTCCACCGTCACGGTGAGCTTGCCGCCGCCGGTCATCTGTTCGAGCGAGCCCGCCGCGACCTCGCCGTTCCAGCGCGCAACGCCGCGCATGCCGAAGCCGTGGGTGCATTGCGCGACCAGCAGGTGTAGCGGACCCGGGCCCTGCAGCTGCAGCGTGAGCGTGCCATCGAACTTGCGCGTGGAGGCAATGAGCGCGGTCGCGGCGATCGCCTCGCCCAGCGTGTCGCGCACCACGTCCGGGTACTGGTGGTGCTCCCAGATCGCGGTCCACGCGCTGTCGAGATGCACGAGGTGCCCGCGCACCGGGCTGTGCTCGAAAAGAAAACGGCGGATGGCGTCGTGGTCGCTCATGGCACCTGCGGATGGAGAAAAGGGGACATTCACATTTTCGCGGGGACCGGCCCGTATTTCCGCCTTCGGAATGCGTACCGTCCCCTTTTCACAAAATGTGAATGTCCCCTTTTCTGGTCACTTCAGCTTGCGTTTCAAGAGCTCGTTGAGCTGCGCCGGGTTCGCCTTGCCGCCCGTGGCCTTCATCACCTGGCCGACGAAGAAGCCGAACAGCTTCTCCTTGCCGGCGCGGTAGTCGGCGAGCTGCGAGGGGTTCGCGGCGATCACCTGGTCGATCGCGGTCTCGATGGCCGAGCTGTCGGTGATCTGCTTGAGGCCGCGCGCCTCGATGACGGCATCCGCGTCCTTGCCCTCGCTCCACATCGCCTCGAACACCTCCTTGGCGATCTTGCCGGAGATGGTCGAATCCACGATGCGTCCGAGCAGCCCCGCGAGCCGGGCAGCTGCGATCGGGCTGGCCGTGATCTCGAGGCCGGCCTTGTTGAGCGCGCCCGAGAGCTCGCCCATCACCCAGTTGGCCGCGAGCTTGGGTTCCGCGCCGAGCGCACGCGCCACCGCTTCGTAGTAGTCGGCAAGCTCGCGGCTCGCAGTGAGCACGCCCGCGTCGTACGCCGACAGACCGTACTGCGTGCTGAAGCGCTGCGCCTTCTCGTCCGGCAGCTCGGGCAGCGTCGCGCGGACCTCGCTGATCAGGCCGGCGTCGATGTCCAGGGGCAGCAGATCCGGGTCCGGGAAATAGCGATAGTCGTTCGCCTCTTCCTTCGAGCGCATGGGGCGCGTCTCGTCCTTGTCGGCATCGTACAGGCGCGTCTCCTGCACCACCTTGCCGCCGCCCTCGAGGATCTCGATCTGGCGCGCGACCTCGTAGTTGATCGCCTTCTCGATGAAGCGGAACGAGTTCAGGTTCTTGAGCTCGGCGCGCGTGCCCAGCTTTTCCGCGCCGCGCCGGCGCACCGACACGTTCGCATCGCAGCGGAACGAGCCTTCCTGCATGTTGCCGTCGCAGATCTCCAGGTAGCGCACCAGCGTGTGCATCTTCTTCAGGTATGCGACCGCTTCCCTGGCCGAACGCATGTCGGGCTCGGAGACGATTTCCAGCAGCGGCGTGCCCGCGCGGTTGAGGTCGATGCCCGAGTAGTTGCGCAGGCCTTCGTGCAGCGACTTGCCCGCATCCTCTTCCAGGTGCGCGCGCGTGATGCCCACGCGCTTCCTGGTGCCATCTTCCATCAGCACTTCCAATGAGCCGTGCTCGACCACCGGACGCTCGTACTGGCTGATCTGGTAGCCCTTTGGAAGGTCGGGGTAGAAATAGTTCTTGCGCGCGAAGATCGAGCGCGGCGCGATCTTCGCGCCCGTGGCCAGGCCGAACTTGATCGCCATGCGCACCGCTTCGCCGTTGAGCACGGGCAGCACGCCGGGATAGCCCAGATCCACCAGATTCGCCTGGGTATTGGGCGCCGCGCCGAACGCGGTGGGCGAGCCCGAGAAGATCTTCGAGCGCGTCGACAGCTGCGCGTGCACTTCCAGGCCGATGACCGTTTCCCAATCGCCGTCTTTCACCTCGGCACCCATCACTCGTACCCCTTCGGAACCCGCGTGTGCCAGTCGGTCTCCTTCTGGAACGCGTGCGCGGCGTTGAGCAGCCGCGCCTCGCCGAAATGCGGACCGATGATCTGCAGGCCGACGGGCAGCGCGTCGACGAAGCCGCACGGCACGGAGATGCCCGGGAGCCCCGCGAGATTCGCGCCGATGGTGTAGATGTCGTTCAGATACATCGTGATCGGATCATCCACCTTGGCGCCGATCTTGAACGCGGGTGTGGGCGAAGTCGGGCCCATCAGCACGTCCACCTGCTCGAAGGCGCGCCTGAAATCCTCGCTGATCAGCTGGCGCACCTTCTGCGCCTTCAGGTAGTACGCATCGTAGTAGCCGGCCGACAGCACGTACGTGCCGGTCATGATGCGCCGCTTGACCTCGGCCCCGAAACCCTCGCCGCGCGAGCGCTTGTACAGATCCATGAGGTCGCGCGGGTTCTGCGCGCGATAACCGAAGCGCACGCCGTCGAAGCGCGACAGGTTCGAGGAGCATTCCGCAGGCGCGACCACGTAGTACGTCGGCACCGAGAGCGGCAGGTTCGGCAGGCTCACCTCGATCGTCTCGGCGCCCAGGCGCCGGTACACCTCGAGCGCCTCGCGCACCAGCTTCGCGTTGCGCGGCTCAAGGCCCTCGTCGAAAAATTCCTTGAGCAACCCGACGCGCAGGCCCTTGAGCGGCTTGCTCAGCTCCGCGACATAGTCCGGCACCGGCTCATCGACACTGGTCGAATCGCGCGGATCGAAGCCGGCCATGGCGCGAAGGAGCAGCGCGGCATCCTCCGCGGTCTGCGTCAGCACGCCGGCCTGGTCGAGGCTGGATGCGAACGCGATCATTCCGTACCGCGACACGCGCCCATAGGTGGGCTTCAGTCCGGTGATGCCGACTAGCGCGGCCGGCTGGCGAATCGAGCCGCCGGTGTCCGTGCCGCTGGCGGCGGGCACCAGGCGCGCGGCCACCGCCGCGGCGGAACCGCCGGACGATCCGCCCGGCACGTAGTCCGGATTCCAGGGATTGCGTACCGGACCGAAGTAGCTCGTCTCGTTGGAAGAGCCCATCGCGAACTCGTCCATGTTGGTCTTGCCGACCAGCACGGTGCCCGCGGCTTTCCAGCGCTCCACCACCGTCGCGTCGTAGGGCGACACGAAGTTCTCGAGCATGCGCGAGCCGCAGGTGGTGCGAGTATCGACCGCGCAGAAGATGTCCTTGTGCGCGAGCGGGATGCCGGTGAGCGGCCCGCCGCGGCCCGAGGCCAGTTGCTCATCCGCGGCGCGCGCCGCCGCGAGCGCGGACTCTTCGTTCACCGAAACGAAAGCGTTCAGCGCAGGCGCGAGGCGCGCGATGCGACCGAGCACGGCGCGCGTGAGCTCGGCGCTCGAAAAACGCCGCTCGCGCAGGCCCGCGGCGAGCTGGGCAATGGTCATCGTATGCAGGGACATCAACATCTCCAGGTACCGGATACTTGCCATTGTTGGCATTCTCCGGAAGTGGCGGCGCCGGTGAATGCCAACAATGGCAAGTATCCGGTACCGTCTTCGTCTTACTCGATCACCTTCGGTACGAGGTACAGGCCGGCTT
>DASTQG010000374.1:0-5721 GCA_035761885.1 Steroidobacteraceae bacterium
GCCTTGAACATCATCTTTTCGCCGGTGAAGGGGTTGATGCCTTCACGGGCCTTGGTCGCGGCCTTCTTCACGACCTTCATCTTCAGCAGTCCAGGCATCGTGAACAGGCCGTTGCCACGCAGGCTCTTCTTGATCACGCCGCTGAGGGAATCAAACACGGCACCGACCTGCTTCTTGGAAAGATCCGTCTCCTTGGAGATATGAGCCAGGATTTCGGATTTGGTCGGCGCAGCATTCTTTTTCGCCATCTGTGCAGTCTCCTGTGGTTTCTGGTGCGGGCGAGCGAGCGCCCGATTCGAAGTCGCGCGGGAAAATATCACAAGAAAACGCGGGCGGTAAGCGCCTTTCGCTTTTTTTTTCCGGCACCGGTGATGCGCGAATGCCTGTTTTTCCAGCCCCGCGTGCATCACCACGCCGCGGCGCGTTGCGAAGGTCGGCTTGCTCTTGCGCCTTCGAGCGCCGCGCGGCGTGTCGCTGGGCGCCGACGCTGCTCTCGATTCTTGCTTCGCAATCCGGTGTAAGCCGTTGCGCGCGCTACAGCAGGCGCAGCAGCGCGCCGAGCAGGATCATCACGAAAACCACGGAAAGATCGAGGCCGCCGATCGGCGGGATCACGCGCCGCACGGGATTGATGAGCGGCTCGCAGATGCGGTCGAGGAGGGAGGATGCGGGACTGTAGGTGCCGGGCGCGACCCAGCTGAGCAGAGCGTAGATGATCAGAGCGACCAGATAGAACTGCAGCACCTTGCGCGCGAGGTCGAGCAGCATGAACTGGATCAGGGCTCCGGCCGGCGGAATGCCGACGCCGCTCATCCACAGCTCGATGCAGATCGCGCCCAGCTGCACCAGCAGCAGCGCCACGACGGAGGCGAGGTCCACCTTGCCGACCGGCGGG
Source organism: Steroidobacteraceae bacterium (assembly GCA_035761885.1). Classification (GTDB taxonomy): domain Bacteria; phylum Pseudomonadota; class Gammaproteobacteria; order Steroidobacterales; family Steroidobacteraceae; genus DASTQG01. The sequence continues at coordinate 896 of DASTQG010000374.1, forward strand.
ATCACGCGCCGCAGCGGCAGGACCAGCGGATTGGTCACACGCAACACTGCCTGCGAGATGGGATTGCGGAAGTCGGCGCGCACGAACTGCAGGATGACGCGCAGGAGGAATGCGAAGAACAGCAGCCAGAGCAGTGCGCTGATGATGTAGCGAATGGCTTCCATCGTGTGGCGAAACCTCGAAAGACCTAAGGGCTCAGGAGCCGAATTCGCGCGCGAGCTCCGCGGAGCGACGGCAGGCCGCCGCAACGGCCCGGCGCACGATACCACGCACGTCCGCCTGCTCAAGCACCGCCAGCGCGGCGGCGGTCGTTCCACCCTTGGAAGTGACTTGCTCGCGCAATTGCCCGGGATCGAATTCCCGCGAGCGAGCGAGCACGGCCGCGCCGTAGGCCGTTTCGATCGCGAGCGTGCGCGCCGTGTCGGCGGCCAGCCCCAGCTCGCGCGCCGACTCCTCCAGCATTTCCATGAGCAGGAAGAAATACGCGGGGCCGCTGCCCGACACGGCCGTCACGGTGTCGAGGTCAGTTTCCTGCGGCACCCACACCGTCTGGCCGACCGCGCCGAGCAGTTCCTCCGTGGTGCGTCGGTCCGCCTGGGACAGCGTGTCCCGAGCGAACAGGCCAGCGATGCCGACGCCACTGAGCGCGGGCCGATTGGGCATCGTGCGTACGATGCGCTCGTACCCGCCGAGCCAGGACGAGAGGTCGGACATGCGGATGCCCGCGACCACTGAAACGACGAGCGGCCGGTGCTCCTGGACCGCCTGGCGCAGCGCCGTCGCAACATCGCGCAGCACCTGCGGCTTCACGGCGAGGATCAGAGCGTCTGCACGCCGCGCCGCAGCAGCGTTGTCCGCATTCGTGCCCACGCCGAAACGCTCGGCCACTTCCTGGCGTTGCGTGGGCACCGGATCGCACACCTCGATGCGCCTTGCCTCGAAACCCCGGGCGGTGAGCCCGCCAATGAGGGCGCGGGCGATGTTGCCCGCACCGATGAAGCCGATTTGCATTCGCTCTCCCGCTGTGCGCCTCAGTCCGGGCGCGGACCGAAGATCGCGGTGCCGATGCGCACGTGGGTCGCGCCTTCGGCCACCGCCGCCGTGTAATCCGCACTCATTCCCATCGACAGGACGTCGAGCGCGTGGCCGGACCCGTTCAGGGCTTCCAGCAATTCCCTCATGCGCCGAAACCAGGCGCGCTGCGTCGACTCGTCCTCCGCGGGCGGCGGAATGCACATGAGCCCGCGCAGCTTGAGCCGCGCCATGCCGGCCACTTCATTCGCAAGCGCCGCGACGTTCTCGGGCGCCACACCCGCCTTGCCCGGCTCCGGCGCGAGCATGACCTGCAGGCACACGTTGAGCGGCGGCGCGTAGTGCGGACGCTGAGCCGAGAGGCGCGCGGCGATCTGTGCGCGGTCGACGCCGTGCACCCACTGAAACCGCTCCGCGACCCGGCGCGTCTTGTTCGATTGCAGCTGACCGATGAAATGCCACGTGGCCTGCGGTGCGTCGAGCGCCTCGATCTTCGCCACGCCCTCCTGCGGGTAGCTCTCGCCGAAGTCGCGCTGTCCCAGCGCGAGCGCCGCCCGGACCGCCGCGACCTCCTGGCCCTTGCTGACCGCGACGAGTGTGACGCAGTCGCTTGGCCTTCCCGCCGACTGGGCCGCGGAAGCAATTGAGGCACGTACCGAGCGCAGGTTTTCGGCCAAATTCTGCGGACTAATTAACATATTGAAGCCGATCCGCCTCCGCTATACTGGCGCCGCTTTTTGCCCTGCCGACGCGCGGTTGCGCGCGTGGGGGAGTGTGCCCGGCCGCAATCCAGGTCGCATTCCCGGTCGTGTTCGCTCGGGGCGCCACACGGGAGCTCGAATGGCCGTCGATATTGCGCAGTTGCTCGCCTTCGCGGTGAAGAACAACGCATCGGACCTGCATCTGTCGGCCGGAGTGCCGCCGATGATCCGCGTGGACGGCGACATGAAGCGCGTCAACATGCCTGCGCTTACGCACAAGGAAGTGCACAGCATGGTGTACGACATCATGAATGACAAGCAAAGGAAGGCTTACGAAGAGTTCTTCGAGACCGACTTTTCATTCGAGATTCCGAAGCTCGCGCGCTTTCGCGTCAACGCGTTCAACCAGAACCGCGGCGCGGGCGCGGTGTTCCGCAACATTCCCTCGATGATCCTCACGCTCGACGACCTCGCGGCGCCGAAGATCTTCAAGGACCTGTGCATGCTGCCGCGCGGCCTGGTGCTGGTCACCGGCCCCACCGGCTCGGGCAAGTCGACCACGCTCGCCGGCATGATCAATCACTGCAACGACAACCGCCCGGACCACATCCTCACCATCGAGGATCCGATCGAGTTCGTGCACGAGAGCAAGCGCTGCCTCATCAACCAGCGCGAGGTGCATCGCGACACGCTCGGCTTCAGCGAGGCGCTGCGCTCGGCGTTGCGCGAGGACCCCGACGTGATCCTGGTCGGCGAAATGCGCGACCTGGAGACGATCCGCCTGGCGCTCACCGCCGCGGAAACCGGCCACCTGGTGTTCGGCACCCTGCACACCAGCTCCGCCGCCAAGACCATCGACCGCGTGGTCGACGTGTTCCCCGCGGCCGAGAAGGAAATGGTGCGCGCCATGCTCTCCGAGTCGCTGCGCGCGGTGATCTCGCAGACCCTGCTCAAGCGCATCGGCGGCGGCCGCATCGCCGCGCACGAGATCATGATCGGCACGCCCGCGATCCGGAACCTGATCCGCGAGGGCAAGATCGCGCAGATGTACTCCTCGATCCAGACGGGCCAGGCGCAGGGCATGCAGACGCTCGACCAGTGTCTGCAGGAGCTCACGACCAAGGGCGTGGTCAGCAAGGAAGAAGCGCGCTACAAGGCACAGCACAAGGACAGCATCTGAACCTCACGGGTTGAGCCATGGAACGCGATCAAGCAATCAAACTGATGCAGGACCTGCTGAAGCGCATGGTCGAGAAGAAGGGCTCGGACCTCTTCATCACCTCGGGCTTCGCTCCGGCCATCAAGATCGACGGCGAGATCCGCCCGCAGAGCGAGCGTGCCCTCACGCCCGAGCAGAGCTCGGTGCTGGTGCGCGCCATCATGAACGACAAGCAGACCAAGGAGTTCGACTCCACCAAGGAGTGCAACTTCGCGATCGCCCCGCCCGGAATCGGACGCTTCCGCGTGAGCGCGTTCGTGCAGCAGGGGCACATCGGCGCGGTGCTGCGCACGATCAACGCCAAGATCCCGAGCTTCGAGGAGCTCGACCTGCCGCCGATCCTGCGCGAGGTGGTGCTCTCCAAGCGCGGTCTGGTGATCATCGTCGGCGGCACGGGCTCCGGCAAATCGACCACGCTCGCCGCGATGGTGGGCCATCGCAACGAGAAGACCCGCGGTCACATCGTGACCATCGAGGATCCGGTCGAGTACATCCACCCGCACGCGGGCTGCGTGATCACGCACCGCGAAGTGGGCGTGGACACCGACTCCTGGCACACCGCGCTCAAGAACACGCTGCGCCAGGCGCCCGACGTGATCCTCATCGGTGAGATCCGCGACCGCGACACCATGGAGTACGGCATCCAGTTCGCCGAGACCGGCCACCTGGTGCTCTCGACGCTGCACGCGAACAGCGCCAACCAGGCGCTCGATCGCATCATCAACTTCTTCCCCGACGAGCGGCGCGAGCAGCTGCTCATGGACCTGTCGCTCAACATCCGCGCCATGATTTCGCAGCGCCTGATTCCGCGCGAGTCCGGCTCGGGGCGCATCGCGGCGATGGAGATCATGCTCAATTCGCCGCTGATCCAGGACCTCATCTTCAAGGGCGAGGTCACGCAGATCAAGGAAGTCATGTCGCGCTCCACGCGCCTGGGGATGAAGACTTTCGACCAGGCGCTGTACGACCTTTACGAGACCGGCTACATCTCCTACGAGGACGCCCTGCGCAACGCGGACTCCAAGAACGAGCTGCGCCTGCGCATCAAGCTCGAGAGCAAGCGCGAGATGAAGGCCGAGCTCGAGGGCGCGCAGAGCCTGCGCATCCTCGAGGAGTCCGAAGGCAAGGTGTTCTGATGAACGCGGCGGGACAGGCGGTCGACAGCGGCGATCCGATACTCAACACCAAGCCGTTGTTCAAGCTCATGGTGGAGAAGAAGGCCTCGGACCTCTTCTTCACCTCCAACGCGCCCGTCAAGATCAAGATCGAAGGCCAGATCTTTCCGGTCAACAAGCAGATCCTGAGCCCCGAGACCGTGCGCCAGGCCGCCTTCGGCCTGATGAACCAGGACCAGATCGAGCACTTCAACCGCGAGCTGGAGATCGACTTCGCCATCTCCGAGCCGGGCCTGGGACGCTTTCGCGTGAACGTCTTCCACCAGCGCGGTTATCCCGCGATGGTGCTGCGCTACATCACCGCCGACATGCCGCACCTGGAGAAGCTGGGGCTGCCGGACATCCTCAAGGAACTGGTGATGCACAAGCGCGGGCTGATCCTCATGGTGGGCGCTGCGGGCTCGGGCAAGTCGACCACGCTCGCCTCCATGATCAACTTTCGCAACGAGACCTCCTCGGATCACATCCTCACCATCGAGGATCCGATCGAGTTCCTGCACTCGAACAAGAAGTCGATCATCAACCAGCGCGAAGTGGGCCTGGACACCAAGTCCTACGCGCGCGCGCTGCGCGGCGCGATGCGCGCCGCCCCCGACGTGATCCTGATCGGCGAAATCCGCGACCGCGAGTCGATGGAATATGCGATTACTTTCGCGGGCACCGGCCACCTGTGTCTCGCGACGTTGCACGCGAACAATG
>DASTQG010000375.1:0-10015 GCA_035761885.1 Steroidobacteraceae bacterium
CACGCACCCATCCGTGCCTGGCAGAACATTCCGGTCGTCAGCTACCTCCTGCTGCGGGGCAAGTGCGCCTCCTGCGGCGCGCGGATTTCGCTGCGCTACCCGATCGTGGAGCTGCTGACGGCATCGCTCTCGGCCATCGTCGCCTGGCACTACGGCTTCGGCTGGCAGGCGGGCGCCGCGCTCGTGTTCACCTGGATGCTCATCGCGCTCGCCGCCATCGACCTGGACACGAGCTATCTGTTCGACAACCTCACGCTGCCCCTCCTCTGGCTGGGCCTGCTGGTGAGCCTTGCCGGGCAAAACCAAACGGCGTTCGCCTTCCCGGTGGACCCGCGCAGCAGCATCATCGGTGCCATGGCCGGCTACCTCAGCCTGTGGTCGGTGTACCACGTGTTCCGGCTGCTCACGGGCAAGGAAGGCATGGGGTACGGCGATTTCAAGCTTTTTGCCGCGTTCGGGGCCTGGTTCGGCTGGCAGATGCTGCCTCTCATCATCCTGCTCTCGGCGTTCACGGGTGCGCTGGTCGGCATCTATCTCATGGTCTTCCGCCGGCATGGCCGCGACGTGCCGATACCGTTCGGACCGTACCTTGCGGCCGCGGGCTGGATCGCGCTCATCTGGGGCCCTACGCTCGTGGAGCGGTACCTGCACATGACGGGGCTCGAGGGGTCGTAAATGCGTGTCGGCCTGACTGGCGGGATCGCCAGCGGCAAGACCACGGTTGCGAAGATGTTCGCAGCGCGCGGCGTGACGGTGATCGACACCGACGAAATCGCGCGCGAGGTGGTCGCTCCGGGTGCACCTGCGCTCGCGCAGGTCGCGGCCACTTTCGGCCGCGAGATCCTGAATCCCGACGGGACCCTCGATCGGCGCCGCATGCGCGAGCTCGTGTTCCGTGACCCCGTGCACCGCGAAAGGCTGGAAGCCATCCTGCATCCGGCCATCCTCGAGGAAATGGAGCGCCGCTCGGCGCGCGCGCCCGGCCCGTATCACATCCTCGTGGTGCCGCTGCTGATCGAATCGGACCTGGTGCTGCGTGTGGATCGCGTGCTGGTCGTGGACGTGAGCGAGGAGACGCAGCTGCGGCGCCTGCTCGCGCGCGACGCGGAGAGCGAAGCGCAGGCGCGGGCAATCCTGGCGGCGCAGGTGACGCCTGCGGAACGGCTGATGCGCGCCCACGACGTGATCTCCAACGAGGGAACCCTCGAAGCGCTCGCCTCGCAGGTGGACGCGCTGCACGCGCGGTATCTCGAGCTCGCGGCGAGAGGCGAGCTAGCGACGCGTGGCGACCCTGCGCCGCGCACCTGACGCGCCGGAGCTTGCTGCGAACGCCTTCGTACGCCGAGCAGCGGTCCGTGTCGTCATCCGGCGGCACTTCACACACCCGCGCGCTGCCCTCAGAATACGGCCATGATGTCGACCGCCACTCCCGAGGCCGCAGCGGCTCCCGCCACCGACATGGTGGTGTACGAGCAGCCGCTGAACGAGCGCATGCGCACGTTCCTGCGGCTGGAATTCCTGTATTCACAGGCGCTCTACCACCTCGAATCCCCGGAAGCGTGGGCGAGCCGGTCGGCCGTCGGTAGCCTGCTCGAGATCCTGCAGATCACCGCGCGCGGCGACGTGCGCGGCGAGGTGCTCAAGGAGCTCGAGCGCCACGTGCAGGCCTTGAACGAATTTCAAAGCAAGCCGGGCGTGGATCCGGGCCGGCTGCGCAGCGTGATGTCGAATCTCCTGCGGCTGCGGCAGGAACTGATCGGCGCCGGCGCGAACTTCATGCAGCCGCTGCGCGACTCGGAATTCCTGAATGCGATCAAGCATCGCAGCGCGATCCCGGGCGGCACCTGCGAGTTCGATCTGCCGGACTACAACTTCTGGCTGAGCCGCCCGGCGCAGATGCGCTCCGCGACCTTCAACGACTGGTTCAAGCTGGTGCGGCCGCTCGGCGATGCCGTGACCGAGATCCTCTGGCTCACGCGCCAGAACGCGCGCCCCCGCTCGGAGACCGCGCCCGGCGGCGTGTTTCAGATCCAGTTCGAGCGCGAAAATCCGATCCAGATGCTGCGCATCCAGCTGCCGGCGGACTCGGACCTCTTCCCCGAGATCAGCGGCAGCCACTACCGCTGCAGCCTGCGCTTTCTCGCCTGGCGCGACATCGGTCAGCGCCCCGTGCAAGCCGACATGGACGTGCAGTTCCTGCTCACCTGCTGCACATGAAACCAGTGGTGAAGTGCCCGACCTGCGGGCGCGAGCTCGAATGGTCGGGCGCCTCGCCGTTCCGGCCGTTCTGCAGTGAGCGTTGCCGACTGATCGACCTCGGCGCCTGGCTCAGCGAGGAGCATGCGATTCCGGGCGAGCCGGCGCCCGACCCGGCCGAGGCCGCGGAAGGCCCGCCCGCCAAGCCCGGCTGACCTGCGGCCCGCCGCGGCCCTATATACTCCCGCCAGCAACCGCAGCGGCTGTGCTCCGCAGCCGGGCCCGATGCGATCATCTCTACTCAAACCCACGCCGGAATTCACGCGTGGCGCGCAGCGCCTGGCGCTCTGGCTGGCAGTGCTCGCTATCGCGGGAGGCCTGGTCTCCTTCTCAGGCTGGGTGTTCGATGTGCCGGCTCTGGCCGACTGGGACGGCGACCAGATTGCGATCCAGCCCAACACGGCACTCACGATCATTACCGCCGGGATCGGCCTCCTGCTCCTCGCACTCGGGTTGCAGTGGCTGGCAGCGCTGATGGGTGCGGTTGCCCTCGCGGTCGGTGGCGCCACGCTGTTCGAGCACGTGTTCGGCGCGAACCTCGGCATCGACACCCTCATACCGCTCGACCGGGACTGGGGTCACACCAGCACGACCGCCCGCGGCCGCATGGGCTTGCCGGCGGCGACCTCGTTGACTCTGATCGGCATGGCATTGTGCCTCGCGCCGGGATCCGCACGCGCGCGCCGTCTCATACCGGTGCTCGGGCTGTTCGTGTCTGCGATAGCGTTGCTTTCACTGATCGGCTACGCATTCGGAGCCAGCGCCCTGTTCACCATGGCGCCCTTCACCGCGATCGCGCTGCAGACGAGCATGATGCTGTGCACTCTCGGCGTCGGCCTCATGGTGGCGCTGCCCGAGCACGAGCCGATGCGCGTGCTGGTCGAGGACAGCGCGGCGGGCAAGCTCGCCCGTCAGTCACTGCCCCTCATCATCGTAATGCCGTTGTTGCTCGCGCTCCTGGCGCTGCAAGGCCAGGAGCTGGGGTTCTACGACGCGCGCATGGGCACCGCGGTACTGGTGCTGCTGCTCATCACGCTGCTGCTGGTGGGCTTGTGGCGCGGCGTGCGGGAAGCGCGCAAGGCGGAAATGGCGCTGCGCGAGGCGGACGTGCGCAAGGACGAGTTCCTCGCGACGCTCGCGCACGAGCTACGCAATCCACTTGCGCCGCTCAGCAACGGCCTGGAGCTGCTCAAACGCGACACGAGCCCGGCCGCATTCGAGCGCGCGCGCGCGATGATGGAGCGCCAGCTGGGCCACATGGTGCGCCTGATCGACGACTTGCTGGACGTGAGCCGCATCAGCAGCGGCAAGCTCGAGCTGCGGGTGCAGGACGAGGACGGCGCCGCCATCGTGCGGCTCGCGATAGAAGCGATGCGCCCGATATACGAGCGCAGCCGGCATTCACTCACCGTGAACCTGCCTCCCGGCCCGATTCCGGTGCGTGCCGATGCGGTGCGCCTGGCGCAGTTGTTCACCAACCTGCTGAGCAACGCGATCAAGTTCACCCCTCCCGGCGGCCACATCCGCATCGACGTCGAGGCGCGCGGTGCCGACTTCACGTTTGCGATCGCCGACGACGGCGTCGGCATTCCGCCCGACAAGCTCGAGCACATCTTCGACATGTTCGCGCAGGTGGACGGATCGCTCGAACGCACACAGGCCGGTCTGGGCATCGGGCTCACTCTGGCCCGCCGCATCGCCGAGCTGCACGGCGGCAGGATCGAGGTTCGCAGTCGCGGGCCCGGGACCGGCAGCACGTTCCTCGTGCACCTGCCCATCATGCTGGCGACGGCGCTGCCGGCGCCGGCCGTGCCGGAGCGCACCGATAGCGCGGGGAAGCTGCGGGTTCTCGTAGTCGACGACAATCGCGACAGCGCCGAGAGCCTGGCGCTGCTGCTCAGCCTGGACGGCGCGGAGAGCCACACCGCGTACGACGGCGAGAGCGGCGTCGAGAGCGCGGTGCGGCTAAAGCCCCACGCGGTGCTGCTGGACATCGGCCTGCCCAGGCTCAACGGCTACGACGCATGCCGCGAGATCCGCCGGCGCCTGGACGGCCATCGGGTGGCGATCATCGCGCTCACCGGCTGGGGCCAGGAAGGCGACCGTCACAAGTCAGCCGAGGCCGGCTTCGACGGTCATCTCGTCAAGCCGGTCGATCACACCGAGCTCGGCAGGATCCTCGCGCAGCTGCCGCGCGGCTGACTCCCTCAACTCGCTACTGCGAGGTGGCGGCGCGCATCGTTCCTGCTGGCGTCATCTGCAGGTGTTGCGTGAGAAAGGCCCACTGGTTGGCGATGTCCTCGATCTGCATCCACACCGGCTTGCCCGCGCCGTGGCCGGCCCGCGTCTCGATGCGGATCAGCACCGGGTTCGCGCAACCCTGTGCCGCCTGCAGCGCCGCCGCGAACTTGAAGCTGTGCCACGGCACCACGCGATCGTCGTGGTCGGCGGTGGTCACGAGCGTCGGCGGATAGCATGCACCCGGTTTCACGTTGTGATAGGGCGAGTACGCGCGCAGCGCGCGGTATTCGTCCGCGTTCTCGCTCAGTCCATAGTCAGAGGACCACTGGCGCGCGTTGGCGCTGGCGGTGTGGTAGCGCAGCATGTCGAGCACACCCACGGCGGGTAGAGCCGCCGCAAAGAGATCCGGGCGCTGCGTGATCACAGCCCCCACCAGGAGGCCGCCGTTGCTGCGTCCCAGCGCCGCGATGCGCTGCTTCGAGGTGTAACGCTCCGCGATCAGGTATTCCGCGGCCGCGATGAAGTCGTCGAAGACGTTCTGCTTCTTGAGCCTGGTGCCGGCTTCGTGCCAGTCCTCGCCGTACTCCGAGCCGCCGCGCAGGTTCGCGACGGCATACACGCCACCCGCTTCCAGCCACGCGAGCACCGAGGCGCTGAATGCCGGGATCTGGGCGCTGTTGAAGCCGCCGTATCCGTAGAGCAGCACCGGCGCGCTGCCGTTCTTCACGAAATCCTTGCGCCGCGTGATGAACATCGGCACGCGCGTTCCGTCCTTGCTGCGATAGAACACTTGTTCGGTGACGTAAACGCTCGTGTCCGCCTCCACGCGCGGCCGGCGGAACACGTCGAGCTTCTGCGTCGCGACGTCGTAGCGGTAGATCGCGGCGGGGGTCAGATAGTCGGTGTAGGAAAAGAAGGTCTCGGGATCGTCCTGCGAACCCGTGAAGCCCTCCACCTTGCCGAGCCCGGGGAGGGACAGGTCGGGCCGGGGCCTGCCTGCCGCATCCACGACTTTCACCTGCGCGTGGGCATCGTGCAGGTAGGAAAGCACGAAGGAACCTCCGATGTAGTGCGCCGTACCGAGCACGTCCTCGGCCTGCGGCACGACCTCGCGCCAGCGCTCGCGCGCCGGGTTCGCGGTGTCGATGGCGATGACGCGCCCGCGCGGCGCATCGTCCGTGGTCAGGAAGAACAGCTCCGCGCCGCGATTGCCGAGGAAGGTGTACTGCGCCTTCCATTCGTCCAGCAGGCGCACGACCCGTGGCGTCGCCGAACCGGAGGCGGCCATCTCAACATAGTAGACGCCGTTCACGGCGTAGCTGTCGAACAGGTCGATGATCAGGAAGCGCCCGTCCTCGGTGAGCACGCCGTAGGGATTGCGCGTCGGGTGATCGGTCACCGCGTAGATCTGCCGGTCCGAGCTCTGCGGCTCGCCGATGCGGTGGCGATAGATCGAGACCTGCTTCGAGTCGTCGCCCTTGCCGCTGCCCGCGGCTCCGAGCTCAGGATAACGGCTGTAGTAGAAGCCCTTGGAATCGCGCTCCCACGAGACGCCCGTGAACTTCGTGTAGCGCAGCACGTCGGGGAGATCCTTGCCGGTGACGACGTCGCGCACGTGCCAGCTGTCCCAATCGGTGCCGCCGTCGGAAAGGGAATACGCCACGAGCCTGCCGTCGGGGCTCACTTCGAAATCCGACATCGAGATCGTCGCGTCCTTGCTGAGCTGGTTGGGATCGATGAGCGGGCGCGGCGTCGCCGCGAGCGAATCGGCGACGTACAGCACGCTCTGGTTCTGCAAGCCGTCGTTGCGCAGCCAGAAGTAGCGGCCACCCTCCTTCACCGGTACACCATAGCGCTCGTAGTTCCACAGCTGCGTCAGGCGCTTCTTGAACCATGCATGACTCGGGGCGCGCTCGAGGTAGGGCTGCGCCAGTCGGTTCTGCGCGTCGATCCAGGCGCGCGTCGGCGGCGCATCCAGTTCCTCGAGCCAGCGGTAGGGATCGTCGACGCTCTCGCCGTGGTAGCGATCGACGTGCGTGCCGCGCACGGCAGCCGGATACGACAGCGGCGCGGACTTCGCGTCGAGCGAAGCGACCCGCGTGGAGTCCGCCGCTGCACTCTCGGTGTCGGCCGGCGCCAGTTTCGAGACCTGCGATTCAGCTTGCGGGTTTCCCCGACACGCGACGAAAGCCGTGACGAACAGCACCAGTGCGCCTGCGGCGCGCGCCAGGAAGCCGAGGCTCTTACCGCACACTTTCATACTGCTAGACTCCGCGCGTAAAAATCCTCGGCGAGACTACACGCATGCCGTTGCAGAAACTATTGCCCTTTTCCCTGCTGCTCGCCGTCGCCACGGGCCTCGCGACGCTCAGCGCGGCGGCCGAGCCGCTGACGATCCAGCGCATCTTCGCGGCGCCGGACCTGAGCGGGCCGAACCTGCGCTCGGCGCAGATCTCGCCCGACAGTCGCCGTGTCACGTTCCTGCGCGGCAAAGCCGACAACAAGGACCAGCTCGACCTGTGGGAGTTCGACCTCGCCACGCGCTCGACGCGCCTGCTCGTGGACTCGCGCCAGCTGGTCGCCGTGGAAGGGCCGCTGTCCGCCGAAGAAGAGGCGCGCCGCGAGCGGCAGCGCACGGCTTCGCTCTCCGGCATCGTCGAGTACTTTTTTGCACCCGACGGCCGCTCGCTGCTCTTTCCGCTCGGCGGCGATTTGTATCACTACGACCTCGCGACCGGGAACGACCACGGGACGAAAGACTCGCGGGTAACTCCCAGCGCCGTGCGTCGCCTGACGAGCACCGTCCCGGCCGAGACCGATCCGCAGTTCTCGCCGAGCGGGCGCTACGTGACTTTCGTGCGCGAGCAGAACCTGTACATCATCGACGTGCGCAGCGGTGTCGAGCGTGCGATCACCCGGGACGGCGGCGGACCGATCTCCTACGGCATGGCCGAGTTCATCGCGCAGGAGGAGATGTCGCGCAACACGGGCTACTGGTGGTCGCCGGACGAGCGCCGCATCGCATTCACGCGCGTGGACGAAACGCCGGTCGAGATGCGGCAGCGTTTCGAGATCAGCGCGCAGGACATCGCGGTCATCGATCAGCGTTACCCGGCGGCCGGTACGCGCAACGTGCTCGTGGAGCTCAGGGTCCTGGAGTTCCCTTCCGGACGGATCGCCACTGTGGACCTCGGGCCCGAGCGCGACATCTACCTCGCGCGCGTCGACTGGTTCCCCGACGGCAGTCACCTCGCGATACAGCGCCAGTCACGCGATCAGCGGCGGCTCGATCTGCTCAAGGCGCCGGCAGCGGGCGGGGCCACGACGACACTGCTCAGCGAAACCTCGCCCGCGTGGGTCGAGCTGCACGATGAGCTCACATTCGTTCCCGCACGCAAGCAGTTCGTCTGGGCTTCGAGCCGCAGCGGTTACCGGCACCTCTATCTGTACGACTACCAGGGCCGGCTGGTGCGTCCGCTCACCGCCGGCGAATGGATGGTGGTGGGCGACGGCGGCGATCGCGCCCTGCTCGGCGTCGATGCGGCGCGTGGCGCGCTGTACTTCGTCGCGAACGAGCGCACGCCGCTGGAGCGGCACCTGTATCGCACCACGCTCGACACGAAAGCCCCCGAGCGCGTGCAGCGGATCACGGACGAAGCCGGCTGGCACAGCATCAAGTTGTCGTCCGACCGGCGCTTCTTCGTGGAAACGTATTCGACTCCGGACCGCCCGCCGCGGGTGCGCGTGCGCTCCGTGGACGGCAAGGTGATAGCGACGCTCATCGACAACGCGTTGGACGACACACATCCGTACCACCCTTATCGCGACGCTCATCGCCCGACGGAATTCGGCACGCTGCGGGCGCAGGACGGCCAGGTGCTGCACTATCAGGTCATCAAGCCACTCGGCTTCGATGCGTCACGCAAGTACCCGCTGCTGGTCGATGTCTACGGCGGTCCCGGCGCGCAGCGCGTGCGCAATGCCTGGGGCGGCTATCCGCGCAGCAACGAGGGTTATTTCCGTCAGCTCCTGGCGCAGAACGGCTACGTCGTGCTCACCCTCGACAATCGAGGCTCCGGCTTTCGCGGCGACGCCTTCGAGCAGGCGCTGCACCGGCACATGGGCAAGGTGGAGGTCGAGGACCAGGTCGCCGGCGTGCGCCACCTCACCCGCCAGCCGTGGGTCGATGCCTCACGCGTCGGCATCTTCGGCTGGAGTTATGGCGGCTACATGGCGCTGATGGCGGCGATGACCGCGCCCGACGTGTTCGCGGCGAGTGTCTCGGGCGCGCCCGTCACCGACTGGAAGTTGTACGACACCCACTACACCGAGCGTTTCCTCGAAACGCCGGCCGCGAACCCCTCCGGCTACGACGCCAGCTCGGTGTTGCGCTACGCGCGCGACCTGCGCGCGCCGTTGCTCATCATCCACGGCATGGCCGACGACAACGTGCTGTTCGCCAACAGCACCAGGCTGTTCAAGCAACTGCAGGACCTGGGCAAGCCGTTCGACGTGATGGTGTATCCGGGCAGCAAGCACGGCCTGCTGCGCCAGGCGGGTACCGGACCGCACGCATACGCGGGAATCAAGCGCTTTCTGGATGCGCACCTGAAGAGATGAACCACAGAGCCCACAGAGAACACGGAGCGAAGAAGATGACAGGTGAAGGAAGGGAAGCTCGCCGCCCGGTTTCTCCACCCCTTCAATCCCTCTACCTCTGTGCTCTCCGTGGTCTCTGTGGTTCATTCCCAGACTCGCAGCACTGTCCTTGAGGGTAATCGCTTATTTCCGGTTGCATTTCCAGTTGTCAGGCACCGCGCAGCCTTCCACAGTGCTCGCACATGGGGCCCTCATTCAATGACCTGACGGAGCAAGTCATCGCCTGTGCGATCGAGGTGCATCGGTGCCTGGGGCCCGGCTTGCTCGAGTCAGCGTATGCGCGACGTCTTGCGTTTGAGCTGGCGCTGCGAGCGTCAGGCGGCTGATCAACGGGTTTGACGGGAATGAACCACGGAGCACACAGAGAGCACAGAGGGAAGAAAATTTGGGGTGAACAAAGAAAGGCCGTCGCCCGGTCCTCTTCACCTTCGATCCCTCTTCCTCCGTGCTCTCTGTGGTCTCTGTGGTGCGTTCCCCCAGTTCCTAGCGCAGGTTCGACTCGTCGAACGATTCGATGCGCGCGGGCGCGCCCGTCTGGACGATGAGCGCCTTGCGGCGGAAGAAGCGCGTGAAACCCGAAGCACCCATGCGCGATCCGCCCAGGCCGGATTGCTTGAAAGAATTCTTCTCGGCTTCCTGCATCACCGCCGTGAGCGCGCCGTCGTTGATGCTCACGGCACCCGCATCCAGGCGTCGGGCAATGCGTTCGGCCTCGGGAACGGAACCTGCCATCACCGCCGCGGAGAGTCCGTAGATGCCGTCGTTGGCCAGCGCGATCGCTTCATCGTCGCTGCCGTACTTCATCACCGGCATCACCGGACCGAAAGTCTCTTCTGTCATGAGCTTCCTGGCGTGCGTG
>DASTQG010000376.1:0-7575 GCA_035761885.1 Steroidobacteraceae bacterium
GTTTCCCTCCTCGCTCATGCTCGGCTTCCGCGCGATCGCACGCACCGAGGCCATCAGCCTGCGCGACGGCGAGCTCGAGGATGCGCGCTGGTTCACGCGCGAGGAGATTGCCAACGGCACTCCCGCGCTGCCGACGATCCATTCCATTTCTTTCGGCCTGATCGAGGACTGGTATGACAGCGGCGCACCAAGGCCGCTGCGGCAGGAGCCGCGTGCGCGGCTCTGGGATCTGAAGACGGCGGCGCGCTGAACCGAAGCTCCCGCGCCACGAAATGTCACAACAACGAATAACAAAGGAACGAGCGGTGAACTTCTCCTCGAATCGCGAATGAGCCAGAGCGTCTCGCTGCCGCTCTGGCTCGTCGTGCTGATGTCGCTGCTGGCCGCGTGGGCGCTCATCTCGCGCCTGCTGCTGCCGAGCGTGCGCTGGTTCTTCGGCCGCATCGTCAATCGCTTCACCGAGAAGCTGAACCGTACGCTGCACCTGAAGATTCCGCCGATCGCGGTGACGCGTCGCCAGGTGCTGATCGATCGCCTGGTCTACGACCCGAAGGTGATGCAGGAAGCCGCGAAAACGGCCGAAGCCGAAGGCATACCGCGCGAGGTCGCACTCGCACGCGTGGAGTCGTATGCGCGCGAGATCGTG
Organism: Steroidobacteraceae bacterium; assembly: GCA_035761885.1. Lineage (GTDB taxonomy): Bacteria > Pseudomonadota > Gammaproteobacteria > Steroidobacterales > Steroidobacteraceae > DASTQG01. The sequence continues at coordinate 647 of DASTQG010000376.1, forward strand.
CCGGCGTTCAATGCGTACCTGTATTTCCGCATCGGCAGCGGCATCGGCAAGGCGCTGGTGAGCATGTTCTATCGCGTGCGCCTCGGGCACGCGGACGAGAGCGCGCTGCGCAACCTGCCGGCGGACGCGAGCGTCGTGTTCGTGATCAATCATCGCAGCAACATGGACTACATCCTCGTCGCGCACCTGGCGCGCTCGCGCGTCGCGCTGAGCTACGCGGTGGGCGAATGGGCCAAGGTGTGGCCGATCCAGCAGCTGGTGCGCGCGCTCGGCGCGTACTTCGTGCGCCGCGGCTCGGGCAACGAGCTCTACCGGCGCGTGCTGGAGCGCTACGTGCAGATCGCTGCCGAGGCCGGCGCGGTGCAGGCGATCTTTCCGGAAGGCGGCCTGAGTCGCGACGGGCTCTTGCGCCAGCCGAAGATCGGGCTCATCGACTACATGCTGCGTGCTTTCGATTTGCGCGGCGGCAGGGACATCGTATTCGTGCCGGTGGCGATCAACTACGACCGCGTGCTCGAGGATCGCACGCTCCTGCGCGACACCGACCCGAACACGGAGCGCGGCTCTGGCCTTGCCGCCGTGCGCACTACGATCAAGTTCGTGTTCTCGCAGCTCGGCCTGCGCCTGCGCGGCAAGTGGTATCGGTTCGGCTACGCCTGCGCCAACTTCGGCGCGCCGATTTCCCTGCGCGCGTACCTCAAGGAGCGTAACTGGGATCCCGCCGTCCTGGACCGCGAGCAGCGCACGGCGCGAGTAATGGAACTGGCCTCCGACCTGATGACGGCCGTGGGCCGCATCGTGCCCGTGCTACCCGCCTCGCTCGTCGCGGAGTTGTTCGTCGCCGAGCCCAAGCGCGAATGGCGAGAGAACGAGGTGCGCACGGCGGCGCAGGAGCTGCAGAAGCGCTACGAGGCGCTCGGCGCGCACGTCTATGTGCCGCGCAACGATCCGGAGTACACCGTGCTCGTGGGTCTGCGGATGCTCACGCTGCGCCGCCTGGTGCTGGAAGACCGCGGCCTGTATCGCGCGAACCTCGGCGAGATGGCGGTGCTGCGCTACTACGCGAACGCGATCGCGCACCTCACGCGCCCGCCGCTGTGGCTCGCCCCCGCCGCGCGCACCGGCTAGGTCGGTGCCGGTCTTGAAAAGGGGACATTCACATTTTCTCGTTCGCCGGTCACGGGCGAACGAGAAAATGTGAATGTCCCCTTTTTGCCCATGACACTCGAGATCGTCCTGGTCCTGCTGGCGGCGTTCGGCGCGGGACTGGTCGATTCGATGGTGGGGGGCGGCGGACTGATCCAGGTTCCCGCCATCTTCGCCGCCTTCCCGCAGACGGCGCCCGCGACCGCGCTCGGCACCAACAAGATCGCGAGCATCCTCGGAACGATCGGCGCGGTGGCGCGGTTCGCGCGCAGTATCCGCATTCCCTGGCGCGTGCTCCTGCCGTTCATTCCCCTCGTGGTCATCGGCGCATCGGCCGGCGCGTTCACCGTCACGCTGGTTCCGCCCGACCTGCTGCGCCCGCTGGTCCCCGTCCTGCTGACCGTCGTTCTCCTCTATATGCTGCGCCGGCCGACCCTGGGCGGCGAGCACCAGCCGCGGGCGCTCGCAGGCCAGCAGGCCTGGCTCGCAACCAGCCTGATCGGCGCGATCGCCTTCTACGAGGGCTTCTTCGGTCCGGGCACGGGCAGTTTCTTCATGTTCGTGTTCATCCGGCTGTACGGCTTCGACTTCCTGCACTCCGCCGCCAGCGCGCGTTTCCTGAACGCCGCAGCCAACGCCTCGGCCAGCGTGTGGTTCGCGGCCCGCGGGCACGTCCTGTGGGAGGTCGGCATTGCCATGGCCGTTGCCAACGTGGTCGGCGCGCAGGTCGGTACCCGCGTGGCCCTGAAGCACGGCAGCGCACTGGTGCGCAAAGTGTTCATTGCAGTGGTGAGCGCGCTGATTCTCAAGACCGCCTGGGACGCGCTCCACTAGAATCCGGCCCATGTGCCTGCTCGTTTTCGCGTGGAAGAGCCACCCGCGCTACCGCCTGATCTTCGCCGGCAACCGCGACGAGTTCCACGACCGGCCGGCCGCACCGCTCGGCTGGTGGACCGAGCCCGAGTACCGCGACATCCTCGCCGGCCGCGACCTGCAGGCGGGCGGCACGTGGCTGGGTCTGGCACGCAACGGCGCATTCGGTGTCGTCACGAACTATCGCGACATGCAGCGGCCGCTGCCCGGCGCGCCCTCGAGAGGAGAATTGATTACACAGTGGCTCACACAGGGACGAACCGCCGAGCAGTTCGCCGGCGCTCTGGGGACTCGTGCCGCGGAGTATGCAGGCTTCAATCTCCTGATCGCGGATCCCGGCGACGGCAACATGGTGTACGCCGCGAATCGGGCATCGCCTTTCGCGCGCGCGCTCGAGCCCGGCATCTACGGCCTGAGCAATCATCTGCTCGACACACCCTGGCCCAAGCTCGAACGCACTCGCGCGCGCTTCGAGCGCCTGGTCGCGACCGACGATCCCTCGCTCGATGACCTGGAGCGGATGCTCGGGGATCGCGAACCGGCACGAGACGAGGACCTGCCCGCCACGGGCCTGCCGCCTGAACGCGAGCGCCTGCTGTCGGCGCCGTTCATCGTCGACACGAACTACGGCACGCGCTGCACGACCCTCGTGACCGTCGCACCGTCCGGACGCGTACGCGTCCGGGAACGGCGCTTCGATCCCTCGGGTCGAAGCGTCGGCATGGAAGAATTCACCTATGCCGCCGGCCCATAGGGATCCGCACGACGGATCCCGCGCCCGGCGCCGCGCACTCGCCGCGTTCGCGGCCTGCGCCGTGCTCGCCTGCGGACTCGCCCGCGCCGACGTCGAAATCGAGATCGAAGGCGTCGACGGCGACATGCAGAAGAACGTCCTGATCTTCCTGAGCCTGTCGCGCTACCGCGAGCGTGACGACCTCGACGCGGAGATGGTGCAGCGTTTGCACGATCGCATGGACCGCGAGGTGCGGCAGGCGCTGCGCCCGTTCGGCTACTACGAGCCGAAAGTGAGCTCCGATCTCACGCCGCGCGAAGGCGGCAAGGACTGGCACGCGCTGGTCAAGGTGGATCCGGGCGCTCCGGTGATCGTGCGTGACGTGTCGGTGGTGGTCGAAGGGCCCGGTGCGCAGGAGCCGGCGATCCGCGCCGTCATCGATAAGTCGACGCTGAAGGAGGGCGCGCGCCTCGAGCATCCCGCCTACGACAAGCTCAAGGGCGACCTGCAACGAACCGCCGTCAGCATCGGCTTTCTCGACGTGAAGGTGACGCGCAGCGAGCTGCTCGTCGATCCGCCCAAGCTCACCGCCGAGGCACACCTGAAGGTGGAGACGGGTCAGCGCTATCGTTTCGGCGCCGTGAACATCGAGCAGACCGCGATCGAAGAGCCGCTCGCCGAGCGCTTCATGCGTTTTCGCGAAGGCGACTACTTCGACACGGTGGCGCTGCTGAAGACGCAGTTCGCCTTCGACGACAGCCAGTACTTCTCAACCGTGGAGATCGTGCCGGGAGCGCGCGATTCGCAGACGCTCACCGTGCCAGTGTCGATCGTTGCGCAGACCGCCAAGCGCGACCGCTACTCGATCGGCGCGGGCTACGGCACCGACACACGCGTGCGCGGCACGATCACCTGGGACGTGCGCCGCGTGAACCGCAGGGGCCATCGCGCGCGCATGGAGCTGATCGGGTCGAGCAAGCAGGAACGCTTCGAGGCCCGCTACGTCATTCCCGTGGGGGATCCCGCACTCGAGAAAGTGGGGCTGGATGCGATCTACAACGAGGAGGAGCTGGCGGACCTGACCATCAACCAGGTGGAGCTGCGTGCGGGACTGACGCAGGTGCAGGGCGACAAGTGGCAGCGCGTGCTGTTCATCTCCGCGTCCAACGAAATAAGCGAGTCGGCGACCGAGCGGCGGGAAGACCAGCTGCTGATTCCGGGTATCAGCTACGCGGTACTGCCGCCCTCGTTCACGGGCGAGATCGCAGACATCGGGCGCGGGCTGTTCGCGGAGCTCACCGGCTCGCACAGCGCGCTCGGCTCGGATGCGGACTATCTGCGTTTTCGCGTGCGTGACGATCATGTATTCGACATCGGCGAGAAGTGGCACCTGCTGCTGCGCGGGGAGCTGGGCACGAGCGTCGTCGCGGACTTCTCCGAGCTTCCGGGCTCACAGCGCTTCTTCGCTGGCGGCGACAACAGCGTGCGCGGCTTCGGCCTGAACGAGCTGTCGCCCGTGGATCAGAACGGCGAGAAGACCGGCGGCCGGCACCTGATGACGGGGAGCGTGGAGATCGTGCGCGACCTGCCGCGCAATTTCGGCGTCGCGGTGTTCTACGACTTCGGCAACGCGATCAACAAGCTCGGCGATCCGCTGGAATACTCCGCGGGCATCGGCATCCGCTGGCGCCTGCCCATCGTCACCGTCGGCTTCGACGTCGCGCAGGCGCTGTCGCGCGATGACCTCAGCCCGCGCGTCCACCTGAACATCTCGCCCAGGCTATGACGACGCGGCGCCGCATCCTCATCATCATCGGCATCGCGTTCTTCGCGTTGCTGGCGATCCCCACTGCGCTGCTGTCCTGGCTGTGCTACACGGAATCCGGCCTGCGTTGGATCGTCACGCGCGCTGAGAACCTGGGCGCCGTGCAGATGCAGTTCACTAACGTGAGCGGGACGCTCGCGGGACCACTGGCGATCGAGCACTTCGAGCTGCAGCATCCGCGCGCCCGCATCGTCGCCGACCGGATCGAAGCGGACCTCGACCTGCGCGCCGTTTGGCTGCAGACACTTCAGGCGGGGCGCCTGTCCATCGAGAACATCGACGTGCGCATCCTGCCGCGCACCGAGCCGCCAAAGCCGCGCGAGCCCCGGTTCCTGCCGGGCTGGCTGCGCATCGATGCGGACTCCATCACCGTCGGTCGCGCTCACCTCACGCTGGCGAACGGACGCGAGATCGACGCGCAACCGATCGGCCTCGGCGCGAGCATCACGACGCGCCGACTGGAATTGCGCGCAATCGAGGTGGCGAGCGGACCGTACACGGTCGCGGGCGAGCTCGCGATCCTTGCGAGCAATCCGACAGCGATGGAAGGCGAGCTGCATTGGACCGCCGCGCTGCCTAAGCAGCCGCGATACGCGGGCAGCGTGAAGGTGGATGGCGATCTCGACGAGGTGCGTTTCGGCGGAACGTTGTCGCAGCCCTTCTCGGTGGCGCTCGCGGGCAGCGCGCGGCTGGCGGCCGCGTGGAGCTGGAATGCGCGCATCCAGGCGCCGGCCGCGACGCTCACACCGTGGCAGCCGCAATCCAAGCTCGGAAGATTCGCCGCGGTGATCCAGGGCGACGGCAGCCGAGACGGCATCGCGCTCAGCGGCGTGGTCACCCCTGCCGATGCGCCGCTCGCGGAGCTCGGGCCGGTCGAGGTTGCCCTGGAGGGCGCGTTTGCGGAGCGCAAGCTGCGTGCGGATTCGCTGGTGCTCGCTCTCACCAAGTCGCAGACCTCCATCCGCACGCAAGGCGAGATCGCCTTCGACGGCGGACCGCCGACGCTGAAACTCGACGGCCGCTGGACTCAGCTGCGCTGGCCGGTCCGGGGAACGGCGCAGGTCACGAGCGACGCGGGCACCTTCTCTCTTCGCGGACCTCTGCCGTACACCTACACGATCGACGGCAGCTTCACGGCGCCGCGCAACCTCGGCGGACGCATCGTGGCCGAGGGCGAGTTCGACAAGGCGTCGGTTGCCGCGCGCAAGCTCGACGCGCGCGTCCTGGGCGGCACGCTGCAGGGCAGTGGCAGCTTCTCCTGGCAGGGTGACAAACCCTGGCAGGCACGACTCACGGCGCGCAATCTCGACCCGCAGATCGTTAACAAGGCCTTCGACGGGCGCGTGGCATTCGACCTCAACGGTCGCGGGCGCGGTTTCGATGCGCGCGGTGCGTGGCGCATCGATCTTTCCGGTGTGCGAGGCTCCGTGCGATCGCAGCAGCTCACCGGCAAGGCGAGCGTGGAACGCAGCGGCGAATCTTTCCGCGTGCGCGACACGGATCTGCACTACGGCTCCGCGCGACTCGTCGTCAACGGCACCTACGGACCCAAGCGCAACCTGCTCGTGGCGCTCACGGCCGACGACCTCAGCAAGCTGGTGCCCGAAGCACGCGGAAGCGTCGACATGGTGGCGGATCTCACCGGCACCGAAGAGCGACCCGACCTGGTTCTCACGCTCGAAGGCGAGCAGATCGAGTACCGGGTCGGGGAGCGGCGCTTCGGCGTGGAGCGCATCGTCGCCAATGCCGACGTCGACCTGTCCGACCGGGACCCGTCCAGGGTGCGCGTGCAGGCCAGCAACATCGCGATCGACGAGCGCAAGATCGCGTCGCTCTCGATGAACGCCGACGGTACCGGAAGCGCGCACACGGTCACGCTCGAGGTCGACGCGGACAACGCCCAGCTGAGCCTCGCCACGCGTTCCGCGTACGCGAGCAAGGAATGGTCCGGAACCATCGAGCAGCTCGCGGTCGCGGTGGGCGAGACGAACATGAAGCTGGAGGCGCCGGCGCGCTACCTCGCCAGCCCCACGCGTGCGGAACTGGCGTCTCTTTGCCTCACCGACGGCAAGAGCCGCGTTTGTAGCGAGGGGAACTGGAGCCAGGGTGGCGCGTGGCAGGTTCAGGCCAACGCCGCCGCCATTCCGCTGCGCCTGCTGGCAGCCGGCTTGCCACGCCCGTCCGAGTACTCCGGGCAGCTCGCACTCGACCTGCGCGCGAGCGGCGCGGCGGGCACGCCGTTCACGGGCAACGCGGTGGTCGACTTCACCGACGGCGTGTTCAGCTACAAGCGCGCGGGCGGCAAGCTCGAGGAGATCCCGATCGGCACGGGACGTGCGAAGGCCACGGCCA
>DASTQG010000377.1:0-5178 GCA_035761885.1 Steroidobacteraceae bacterium
AGCCGGAAACTGATCTTCAGCGGATCGCGCAGGTACGACAGCTCCCCGTACTGGCGATGCGCGCGCTGCACGGTATCCGCGAGTGCGGCGAGCCGGTCGGACACCGGGTACATCGCGAGCAGCAGGCGTTCGACTCCCGCGGGCGAGACCGGCAGCAGCACCGCCGTGCGCACCAGGTAGCCGCCCTCCTTCACCGGCTCGAGGCTCACGTATGGCCGCCCCTGCTGCACGTGCAACAGGATTTCCTCGGTCGGCCGCCACAGGCCCGGCACCGACAGCGATTCCGACGTCGTCGCGATCACGCGCCCGCTCTGGCCGAACAGCGTGATCTCGCTCGCCCCGCCGCTGCGCCGCTCCAGCTCGAGCCGGCGGAACAGGTCGACGGAATCCGCGCCCTGCAGCTCGAGCGCGAGCCGCTCGGTGCGCGCCAGGTACTCGCGCCGATTCAGGTCGAGCAGCGCGCGGCTCTGCTGGAGCGCGGCGTTCAGCTCCTGGCGCACCGCGACGTCGAACCAGCTGTCGATGCCGCGGTTCAGGAACTGCAGCGAGAAATAGTAGACGACCAGGAGCGGTGCGATCACCAGCGCGCCGAAGATCGCCACGGTGCGCGCTTTCAGCCGCGAGCCGATCACGTGCCGGCGATAGTCGCGCACCAGTTGCGTGAGCTTCGCCGCCAGCATCACCAGCAGCACGACCACGCCGAGCGCGTTGATGAACAGGATCCACAGGTGGGCATCGCCGAACTGCGCGGGGTTCTGCGCGGTCTGCGCGAGCAGGAGCAGCGCCGCCAGCCACAGGCCGACGCCCAGGCCGATGAGCACGTAGCCCACGTAGCGTCTGATTACTGCAGCAGTGGCCATGTGTACCACTCGCTCACGCGATGGATCTCGTCCACCCAGAACATCAGCACGCGCAACGCCGCGGGCATGTCGCCGAGGTCGTATACGCCGCGCATGCTGAACTCGTAGCGCCGCCCGTCGCTGATCAGCGAGCGATCGAGCACGGGCAGCCCGCTGATGCGGGTGAGCTGCTCGACGGCCGCATCCAGAGTCGGGAAGGAAGTCTGCTCGCCGCTGTTGAGATTGCGCACCACGTAGCGATCGCTCACCGCGTCGTACTGCAGCTCGTAGCGCTGCACGAGTGCGGCTACCGTTTCGTCGGTCCAGTAGCGGCGCGCGCTGTTGACCTCGATCTCGAGCTCCACGCGCAGCGGCACGCCGTCGTTGATGGCGGTGCGCATGCGCTCGGTGACGGGCAGGTGCAGGCGGGCGCTCAGCAGGTACACGCCGTCCACGAGCTGCGCGTATGCGGTGCGGATCCCGAACGCGGGAGTCGCCTGCGCGAAGGCGAGAGAGGCGGACAGGCACAAAAGCAACGCGAGTGCGAGCACGCCTGGCGCGGCGAGCCGCGCAGCCGTTCGCTGGGTCGAATCGTTTCGGCGCGCGCGACGCATCGGGATTCTTTCAGGCCTGGCGCTGTTCCAGACAAGCATAATGGAAGCCGTCCATGCCCGCTTCCCCGGGAAGGATGCTCAGCCCGGAAAGGTCGCCGAGACCGGGCAAGGGCGCGCGCCGCGCCGAGTGCGTGCGCGCCAGGAATTCGTCGACGACCGCGTCATTCTCCGCGCGCAGAACGGAGCAGGTCGCATACAGCAACCGGCCGCCCGGCGCGAGCAACGGCCACAATGCATCGAGCAGCGCCCCCTGGCGACGCGCCAGCGCGTCGATGTCCGCGGGACGGCGCAGGAGCTTGATGTCCGGGTGCCGGCGAATCACGCCCGTGGCCGAGCAGGGCGCATCGAGCAGGATGCGTTCGAACCGGCGGCCGTCCCACCACGCCGACGGGTCCAGCGCATCTCCCGCGAGCACCGAGGCGTGCAGGGAGAGCCGCGCGAGGTTCTCGCGCAGGGGCTCGAGCCGCTCGGCGGCCACGTCCAGGGCGAGCAGGTCCACCCGCGCGTGCTCGAGGATCTGGCAGGCCTTCCCGCCGGGCGCGGCGCACGCGTCGAGCACGCGCATTCCCTCGCCGAGGTCGAGCAGCGGGGCCGTGAGCTGCGCCGCTGCGTCCTGCACCGAAACGAGTCCGTCCTGAAAACCGGGTAGTTCGTCCACGCCCACCGCAGCGAGGAGGCGCAGCGCGTCGGGCGCACGCTCGCAACGCGCGGCCTGGAATCCCGCGGCCTGCAACGCCTGCAGGTACTCATCGGCGGTGGTCCTGCGCCGGTTGACACGCAACCACATCGGCGGCGGCTCGTTGTTGGCATCCAGGATGCGTTCGAAATCGGCCGGCCAGTCGGCGCGCAACGCATCGATGAGCCAGGTTGGATGCGCGAAACGCGCCTGGAGTTCGTCCTGGACGCGTGGCTCGCGCAGGAAACGCCGCAGTACGGCGTTCACCAGCGCCGCGGCACGCGGGGCGCGCAGAACGCGGGTCGCTTCGACGGCCTCGTCCACGACCGCGTAGGCGGGATGGTTCGAGTGCTCGAGCTGGTGCAGGCCCACGCCGAGCAACGCGCGCACGACCGGCACGAGCCCGCCGGGGCGCTCCAGCAGGTGCGCGAGGTAGCGTTCCAGCCGCGGCCACCAGCGGATGGTGCCGTAGGCGAGCGCCTGTACTGCGGGGCGCTCGGCAGCATCGATTCGTTCAGCCGACAGGGCATCATCCAGCGCCCGCCGCTCGCGAGCGACGCGGTCGACGACGCGTGCGGCTGCCGCCATCCGGTGCGCGGTACTGCCCGCGCGCTGGGCGGCGAGGCTCATGGGGTTCCCAGGACGACGCCGCGAAGATCGTGCGCGTTCAGAAATTCCACCGCGGACAGTGGCCGCTTGCCCGGAAGCTGCAGCTCTTCGATGCACAGTGCACCTGCGCCGCAGGCAACCACGATTCCTGCGCCGGAAGCTTGCAGGACCGCGCCCGGAGGATCGCCGCGCTGCTCGACCGGGCGAGCGCGCCAGATGCGCAGTTGCTGCGCGCGCCACGAGGTCTCGGCGACGGGCCAGGGATTGAAGGCGCGCACGGCACGGTCGATCTCGACGGCGCCGCGCGTCCAGTCGATGCGCGCCTCGCGCTTCTCGAGCTTGCGGGCGTAAGTGGCGGCAGCGCCATCCTGCGCCCTGGCAACGGCGCTCCCGGCATCGATCGCCGGCAGCGCCTCGACGATGCAGCGCGCACCGAGCTCGGCGAGCCGCCGCTGCAGCTGGCCCGCGGTTTCCGTCGCGCCGATATGCGTTGCGCGTTCGAGATACACGGGCCCCGTGTCCAGTCCCGCTTCCATGCGCATGAGGGAAATGCCGGTGCGGTCATCGCCCGCCAGGATCGCGCGCTGGATGGGCGCGGCACCTCGCCAGCGCGGCAGAAGAGAAGCGTGGATGTTGAGGCAGCCCAGGCGCGGCGTGTCGAGAATGGCCTGCGGCAGTATCAGGCCGTAAGCCGCGACGATCATCGCATCGACGCGCCTGCTCGCGAGCTGCGCCTGAGCCTCGGGATTCCTGAGCGAGTCCGGCTGCTCCACCGGCAGGCCCAACTCCAACGCGGCGGATTTCACTGCACCCGGCAGGAGCTGCCTCCCGCGGCCCGCGGGCCGATCGGGCTGCGCATAGACGACGGCGAGCTCGTGTCCCGCCGCTACCAGCGCCCGCAGTGCGGGGACTGCGAACTCGGGCGTGCCCGCGTAAGCGAGCCGGAGCTGGCCGCTCAAGCGCGGTGAGTCGGGGACCCTCTGCACAGGTCCCACGCGCTCGCGGCATGTTTCTCTGATGGATAGCGCACGCGGGACCTGTGCAGAGGGTCCCTAGATCGCAGGCGCCCGCGAACGGGCGGTCGATGCGCCCGCCTCGCGCTGCTTGCGATCCTTTTCCAGTTTCTTGCGGATGCGGGTGCGTTTGAGCTCGGAGAGATAATCGACGAACAGCTTGCCTTCGAGGTGATCCAGCTCGTGCTGGATGCAGACCGCGAGCAGTCCGTCCGCTTCGAACTCCTGCACCTGGCCCTCGACATCCTGAGCCCGCACGCGGATCTTCGCCGCGCGCTCCACCTCGGCGAACTCTCCCGGCACCGAAAGGCAACCTTCCTCGCGTGTGCACACGCCCTCGCGCGACAGGATCTGCGGGTTCACGAGCACGCGCGGCTGGTCGTGCGTGTCCGAGACGTCCGCGACGAGCATGCGCTGATGCACGTTCACCTGCGTGGCGGCCAGGCCGACGCCGGGCGCCGCGTACATCGTTTCGAGCATGTCTTCGGACAATTTGCGCAACGCAGCATCGAAGACGGTGATCGGGACCGCGCGGGTGCGCAGACGCGGATCGGGATATTCGAGAATGGTGAGCTTTGCCATCGAGCCTCTGCCGTGCCAAAAAGCCGTGCGACTTCACAGAATCCAGCCGATCTTCTGTCAATACTCCACCGATGCGTGTATCAGCAGATGCCTGCTGGAATCTTCAACCAGTTCCTTAGGATTGCGACCCTAATCCGTTGAGATTATAAAGGCGGGGCTCTTGGCCCCGTGGCCATTGCGTGAGGAGCTTTGGGATGGAGCTGAATCGTTTGCGATCCGTTTGGAATCAGCGCGCGAGCGCACTTCCCGTTGCTCTGTTGACCGGGCTCGTGACCGCGTGTTCCAGCACCGGCCCCCAGCAGGAATCCCCTGCCCCGGAAGCCACGCCCGCCTCCTCGACGGCCGGCGAGTCTACCCCAAGCTCGGCCGAAACGATGCCGGCCCCCGATGAGCCCACCAGCAGCGGCTCGTCCATGGGCCAAGGGAATGCTGCAGCGCAAGGCGAAACCAACCGGGAGCTGATCTCCCCGACAGCGCCGCAGAACTACACGGTCAAACAGGGCGATACGCTCTGGGACATCGCCAGCGTCTTCCTGCGCGACCCCTGGTATTGGCCCGAGATCTGGTACGTCAACCCCCAGGTCCAGAACCCTCATCTTATATATCCAGGCGACGTGCTCGCCCTGGCGTACGGCGCGGACGGCAATGCCCAGGTCCGGCTCGAACGCGGCGGCGCCACGCGGCTGTCGCCCAAGGTGCGCAGTCAGCCGCTCGAGGGTGCGATCACCGCCATCCCGTACGAGATCGTCGCCGCGTTCATGTCCCGGCCCACGGTGCTCGAAAAGGATCAGATCAGGGATGCACCGCACATCGTGGCCTCGCGCGACCAGCACCTGATCGCCGCG
>DASTQG010000378.1:0-7889 GCA_035761885.1 Steroidobacteraceae bacterium
CGGGCTTCTCGCCGGGCGAGGCGGACGATCTGCGCCGCTCGATGGCCGCGTGGAAGCGACGCGGGGGTCTGGGGCACCTGGAGGAGCGCCTGCGTTCGGGCATGCGCGCCAAGGGCTACGACGACGAATTCGCCGAACGCATCTTCCGGCAGATCCAGGGTTTCGGCGAATACGGCTTCCCCGAGTCGCATTCTTCCAGCTTCGCGCTGCTGGTCTACGCCTCCGCCTGGCTCAAGTGCCACGAGCCGGCGTCTTTCACCTGCGCCCTGCTCAACAGCCTGCCGATGGGTTTCTACGCGCCCGCGCAGCTGGTGCGCGATGCGCGCATGCACGGGGTGGAAGTGCGCGGTATCGACGTGCACGTGAGCAACTGGGATTGCACGCTCGAACGACGCGCGGACGGTGAGCCCGCGCTGCGGCTCGGCATGCGGGTCGCGAAGAACCTGCCGCAGGCGTCGGCCGAACGCATCGTGGCAGCACGCGCGGCGGGTTCGTTCGACAGCGTGCAGGCGCTCGCCGAGCGCGCCGCGCTCACGCGCCGCGATCTCGAAGCGCTCGCCGCGGCCAATGCTCTCGCGGGCCTCGCGGGCAATCGTCATCGCGCCGCCTGGGAAGTGGCCGGATACGAAACACCGACGCCGTTGCTCGATGCGAGCACCGCGCCGCAGGAAGGTATTCCGCTGCTCGCGCCGCCCAGCGAGGGCGAGGGCATCGTTGCCGACTATCGCAGTCTGGGACTCACGCTCGGACGCCATCCCCTGGCGTTGCTGCGAGACCGGCTGCGTGATGCGCGCATCCGCAGCGCAAGCGAGCTGCAGGACGTGGCGCACGGTGAACGCGTGCGCACCGCGGGCATCGTCATCACGCGCCAGCGTCCCGGCAGCGCCAGCGGCGTGACCTTCGTGACGCTCGAGGACGAGACCGGCCACGTGAACCTCATCGTCTGGTCCGCGGTGGCAGAAGCGCAACGCCGGCCGTTACTGGAAGCGCAGCTGCTGGAAGTGCACGGGGAGCTGCAGCGCGAAGGGGCGGTGATGCACGTGATCGCCTCGCGCCTCATCGACAAGACACGCTGGCTGGGAGCCCTCAGGACGCGTTCGCGCAATTTTCATTAGAAGGGAAATATGGCCACGAAAGGACACGAAAGGCACGAAAGGCACGAAAGTAAGAAAAGTGAGCGAGAAAACTAGAGGATCACGCGACGCACGACGGCCTTCGGATAATGGAAGTTGATCAGGTAGCCCAACCGCAATCCCGACAGCGCAAGATAGTTAAGAGCTGCGCCATGTTCGCCGCATGCAGACTGGCTTGCGCCTTCACCTCGACCACGACACATCTCTCGACCACGAGATATGCGAGGTACTCTCCGATCAGGCACTGCTTGTACCGAACTGGAAATCGGACCTGCGCATTTACGTTCAGACCTCTCATGTTGAGCTCCGCGCTCAAGGCGCTCTCGTACACTTTCTCCAGCATGCCGGGGCCAAGCTCACGGTAGACCTCGAAGGCAGCACCTTGGATGTCATAGCTCAATCCCCGATACAGCAAGTCAGCACAAGGCGTAGCAGTCATGACTGCACTCTCCGCCGTCTGAAGGTTCAAGCTCAACCCGCCAATGCTGCCGTTTTGGCGTCCTTGCTTGCCCGCGCCGTCTTCCCTTTCGTGTATTTCGTGTTTTTCGTGGCCATTCATTGCTTGACCTTGGCTTTCCCAGCAAAGTAGCGGGGGCGTCGCTATAATGCGCGGCCTTTTGCCAGCCCCTGCCGTGCTCCCGTGATCGAGAACCTGCGCAACATCGCCATCATTGCCCACGTCGACCACGGCAAGACCACGCTCGTCGACCAGCTCCTGCGCCAGTCCGGCACGCTCGATGCGCGCAAGGACATCGCCGAGCGCGTGATGGATTCCAATCCGCTCGAGCGCGAGCGCGGCATCACCATCCTGGCGAAGAACACCGCCATCAAGTGGGGCGACTACCGCATCAACATCGTCGATACGCCCGGGCACGCCGATTTCGGTGGCGAGGTCGAGCGCGTGCTGTCGATGGTGGACTCCGTGCTGTTGCTGGTGGACGCGGTCGACGGGCCGATGCCGCAGACGCGCTTCGTGACGCAGAAGGCGTTCAAGCACGGGCTCAAGCCCATCGTCGTCATCAACAAGATCGATCGCGAGGAAGCGCGCCCGGGCTGGGTGCTCGACCAGACGTTCGATCTGTTCGACCGCCTCGGTGCGACCGAGGAGCAGCTCGACTTTCCGGTGGTGTACGCCTCGGCGCTGCGCGGCTTCGCCTCGCTCGATCCGAAGTCGAGCCCCGGCAACATGGACGCGCTGTTCGAGACCATCGTGAAGTATTGCCCGGCGCCGGACGTCGATCTCGACGGCCCGCTGCAGCTGCAGATCAGCCAGCTCGACTATTCCAGCTACGTGGGTGCGATCGGCATCGGCCGCATCAAGCGCGGCACGCTGCGGCGCAATGCGAACGTCGCGGTGGTGGATGCGCAGGGCAGGGTGCGGCAGGAGCGCGTGGGGCAGATTCTCGGTTTCATCGGCCTCATTCGCGTGGAGGTCGACAGTGCGCAGGCGGGCGATATCGTGGCGTTTGCCGGCCTGCCGGAGCCGAAAATCTCCGAAACGCTCTGCGATCCCGCCAGCGTCGAACCGTTGCCGGCGCTCACCGTCGATGAACCGACGATCAGCATGACGTTCGAAGTGAACACCTCGCCGTTCTTCGGCCGCGACGGCAAGTTCGTCACCAGCCGGCAGATCCGCGAGCGCCTGGCGCGCGAGGTCACGCACAACGTCGCGCTGCGCGTGGAGGAAACCGACGATCCGGACAAGTTCATCGTCTACGGCCGGGGCGAGCTGCACCTGGGTGTGCTGCTCGAGAACATGCGCCGCGAGGGCTACGAGATCGCGGTCTCCAAGCCGCGCGTGGTGATCAAGGAAATCGACGGCGTGCCGCACGAACCCTACGAGCTGCTCACCGTGGACATCGAGGACTCGGCGCAGGGCGCGATCATGCAGGCGCTCGGCGAGCGCGGCGCGGAGCTGCGCGCGATGCAACCCGACGGCAAGGGCCGGGTGCGGCTGGACTACGTCGTACCTTCGCGTGGGCTGATCGGTTTTCAGACCGAGTTCCGCACGCAGACCTCCGGCACCGGTCTGCTGCACCACGTGTTCGATCACTACGGGCGGCAGGTGCAGGGCGACCTCGGCTTGCGCGTCAACGGCGTGCTGGTTTCGAACGCCCAGGGCAAGTCGCTCGCCTACGCGCTGTTCAACCTGCAGGAGCGCGGGCGGCTGTGCATCGGTCCGGGCGAGGAGGTGTACGAGGGTCAGATCGTCGGCATCCACAGCCGCGACAACGACCTCACCGTCAACCCGCTCAAGGCCAAGAAACTCACCAACATCCGCTCGGCCGGCGCCGACGAGAAGCTGATCCTCACCCCGCCGGTGCGCTTTTCGCTCGAACAGGCGATGGAGTTCATTTCCGACGACGAGCTGGTGGAGGTGACGCCGACCTCCATTCGCCTGCGCAAGCGGGCGCTCAAGGAGCACGAGCGCAAGCGCGCCGGGCGGGAAAGCTCCGAATAACTGGATGGTCCGCCCCCAAGGCCTTGTCCTTTCACGGTCTTTTTGAGCGGAGCGGCAGGGGAAATACGCGGTTTCATGAGGCCAGTCACACTGGCCCCCCACGAATGCTACTTAAGATCCCCGGACGCACTGCCTGGGATGGATAGGTGCGGGATGGCCGGTGGGGTTTATGTCAAATCAAGGCGGGAACAACGCTGCCGCCCGTGCGTGGGAGGAAGCGGATGAGGCCGGCCCGGATATGCTTCCGGTGTCCGAATGCTTCTCGCCGTCCCATTCCGGCCCCGGGCTGATCAGCGGCAACAGCGCCGTTTCCCGCTCCCTCAACCGCCTGCTCATCGACCAGGTTCGCATCGCCTCCGCAGACTCCCCCACGGGCGAGCCCGAGCTCGCGCGGCTGCTCGAGCTGGTCAGCAAGCGTTACGACGCCATCGACGAGGAACGCCGCGGCGTCGTGCGCTCGATGCAGATGATGTCGGACGAGGCGCAGGCGCTCACCCGCGAGATCCGCGAACAGACCTCGAGCCAGCTGCAGGCCATTCTCGATCACATCAAGGACGCGATCGTCACGGTCGACGAGAGCGGCCACATCGAGATGTTCAATCCGACCGGCGAGCGCATCTTCGGCTACAGCCAGGCCGAGGTGCTGGGCCTCACGCTGGATCACCTCATTCCGGAAAGTGCCGAGCAGGGCTCGGTGCGCGAGTACCTCGAGCGTCTCGCGGCGCGCCTGGACGACACGCACGTCGATCTCGCCGCGCACGAGACCTGGGGCCGCAACAAGGACGGCGCGAAGTTCGCCGCCGAGATCGCGGTGAGCGAGGCGCGCGTGCAGCGCCGGCGCGTCTACGTCGTCTGCCTGCGCGACATCACCGACCGGCGCCAGTCCGAGCAGGCGCTGCGCGACAGCGAAGCGCGCTATCGCACGCTGGTCGAGAACGCGCCAGAGGCCATCGTGGTGCTCGACGTCGACCAGGGGCGCTTCATCGACGTCAACGACAACGCGGTGCGCTTCTTCCGCATGGATCGCGCGACGCTGCTGGCGAGCGGCCCTGAGCAGGTGAGCCCGCCGGCGCAGGCCGACGGCACGCCTTCGTTCGGCGTCGCGCGCGGCTACATCGACCGTGCGCTCGCGGGGGAGACGCCGGTCTTCGAGTGGCTGCATCGCGACGCGATGGGAACGGACATTCCCTGCGAAGTGCGTCTGGTGCGCCTGCCGAGCTCGACGCTGCGCCTGGTCCGCGGCAGCATCACCGACATCACCGAGCGCAAGCGCCTGGAGCTGATCAGCGTGGGCGAGCGGCGCGTGTTCGAGAAACTTGCCTCGCATGCGCATCTCTCGGTTGCGCTCGAAGCGATCGCCGAAGTCATCGAGAAGGTCTGCGCCGACGCGTACTGCTGCATCAGCCTGCTCAACCCGCAATCGCAGGCGTTTCACCAGAGCATCGCGATCCGCCTGCCGTCGGAGTTTCGTGCGGCGATGGAAGGCACACCGGTGGGCGCGCGTTACGGATCCTGCGCGGCTGCGGTGTACCTGGGGCGCCAGGTCATCGTCGCCGACATCGCCAAGGATGCGCTCTGGGATGAGCGGCGCGAGCTCGCGCTGAAGTTCGGGCTGCGCTCATGCTGGTCGACGCCCATCGTGGCCGGCGATGGCAGGGCGCTCGGAACGTTCGCAATGTACCGCAAGGCCACCGGAACGCCGGGCCGGCGGGACTTCGAGCTGATGGCGCGCATGACCCAGCTGGCGGGCATCGCCATCGAGCGCCGGCGCGCCGAGAGCGCCTTGCGGGCCAGCGAGGCCAAGTTCCGCGGCCTGTTCGAGAACGTCATGGAAGGCGTCTACCAGACCAGCCGCGACGGCAAGTTCCTGTCGGTGAATCCCGCGCTGGTCACGATGCTCGGCTACGACAGCGCCGACGAGCTGCTGGCCCTGTCGGCCGCGACCGATCTGTACTGGAGCCCCGAGGATCGCGTCGAGTGTGCGGCCCGCATGGAGGCAAGCGGCGAGCTGCACAACGCGGAGTTCGTGCTCCGCCGCAAGGACGGCAAGCCGCTGGTGGTGCTCGAGAGCGGCCGGGTGATGCGCGACGAGCACGGCGAGGTCGTCGGCTACGAGGGCACCTTCGCCGACATCACCGAACGCAAGAAGGCCGAGACCGCGGTCTTCGAGGAGAAAGAGCGCGCGCAGGTGACGCTGCAGTCCATCGGCGATGCCGTCATCACCACCGACGCGCAGGGCCAGGTCGACTACCTCAATCCCGTCGCTGAAAGCCTCACCGGCTGGGACAACGCCGAGGCCCGCGGCCTGCAGGTGACTTCGATCTTCACGCTCCTCAACGAGACCGATCGCGAGGTCGTGGAGAACCCCGTGGTGCGCTGCCTGCGCGAAGGCCGCGTCACCGGGCTCGCGGACCACACCGTGCTCATGAATCGCGGTGGCCAGGAGATCGCGATCCAGAATTCCGCCGCCCCCATCCGCGACCGCAACGGCAGCATGATCGGCGCGGTGATGGTGTTCCACGACGTGAGCCGCGAGCGGCGCCTGCGCCGCGCGCTGTCCTATCAGGCGAGCCACGATGCGCTCACCGGGCTCATCAACCGCCGCGAGTTCGAGGCGCGCCTGAACGCGGCGCTGCAGAGCACCCGTCGCAAGGACGGTGCGCGCCACGTGCTGCTCTACCTGGACCTCGACCAGTTCAAGCTCGTGAATGACACCTGCGGTCACCCCGCCGGCGACCGCCTGCTCAAGCAGATCACGGGCCTGTTGCAGACGCGCATCCGCTCGAGCGACACGCTCGCGCGCCTGGGCGGCGACGAGTTCGGCATCCTGCTGTCCGATTGCACGCCCGACCAGGCGATGAAGATCGCCGACACGCTGCGCCAGGCGATCCGCGACTATCGCTTCGTCTGGCACGACGGCGCCCTCAACGTGGGCGTGAGCATCGGCATCGTGGAGATCACGCCCGAGACGGAAAGCATGGCGGCGCTGATGAGCGCGGCGGACGTCGCCTGCTACGCGGCGAAGGACCAGGGTCGCAACCGCGTACACGTGTATCAGCAGGACAACGTGCCCGAGCGGCATCGCGAGATGCAGTGGGTATCGCGCCTCACGCGGGCCTGTGAAGAGGATCGGCTCGAGCTCTGCTTCCAGCCGATCGTGCCCATCGGCGACAACCGCGACACGCGCCGGCACTACGAGCTGTTGCTGCGCATGCGCGACGAAGGTGGCACGCTGGTGCACCCGATCGAGTTCATTCCCGCGGCCGAGCGCTACAACGTCATGCCGGGCATCGACCGGTGGGTCGTGCACCAGGCTATCGCCTCGCTCGCGCACCAGGCCTCGAGCGCGGAGCCGCCGTACACGCTGGCGGTGAATCTCTCCGGCACCTCGCTCAACGACGACCATTTCCTGGAGTTCGTGATCAGCGAGCTGGCCGCGCATCCCCTGAGCGACGGCGCGATCTGCTTCGAGATCACCGAGACCGCCGCGGTGGCGAACCTCGCCAACGTCGTCTACTTCATGCGCGAGCTGAAGGCTCGCGGCTGCCGCTTCTCGCTCGACGACTTCGGCAGCGGGCTGTCCTCGTTCATGTATCTGAAGACCCTGCCGGTGGACTACCTGAAGATCGACGGCCAGTTCGTCGAGAACGTGGCGCGCGACCCGATCGACCGGAGCATGGTGGAGGCGATCGGCCAGATCGGCCGCGCGATGAAGATACAGACCATTGCCGAGCGCGTGGAGACTGCCGAGGTGCTCGCCGATCTGGCGCGGCTCGGGGTCGAGTACGCGCAGGGATTCCACGTCGCCGAGCCGCGGCCGCTCGACGCCTTCCCGCACGAGCGACGGCCCGCGACGCCGCTGCGCAAGCTCGTCTAGGCTTCGCGCGCCGCAGCTATCCCGGCACCGCGCCGTAGCGCGGGCCACGTCCCATAGGTCAGGCCGCGCCAGACCCACTCGAGCGGGCCGAACGCGTAACGCGCCAGCCACCATCGGCTCGCGAGGATCTGCAGGACGAAGGCCACGACGACGATGAGGGTCAGGTACGTGGTGCCGATGCGGCCCGCGAGCGCCAGGCCGGGCCAGACTCCGAAGAGCACCAGTGCGATCACGAAACTCTGCGCGACATAGTTGGTGAGCGCCATGCGACCGACGTGCGCGAACGGGGTGAGGAAGGATCGCACGCTGGGATGGTGCAGGCCGACGACCACTGCGCACAGGTAGCCCGCGCTCAAGATCGGCAGCGCCAGATGGTGCACGCATTCCGCGACCAGTTCCCAGTGATCCCATTCCGGCA
>DASTQG010000379.1:0-10441 GCA_035761885.1 Steroidobacteraceae bacterium
GCGGCCAGGCGCGCAGCCGCGGCTTGCGCGCTCTCCACGGCTAAACCTGCGGACCCATCGCCCACCCGGGCGAGCGGGCTGCTGTCGGAACGAGAAGGGGAGATGACAGACAGTTCCTGGATAGTGCACAAGTTCGGCGGCTCCAGCGTCGCCGATGCGGATTGTTTCCGGCGCGTGGCGCGCATCGTCGAGGAGGGCGGCGCCAACCGCCAGGCGATCGTCCTGTCCGCCTGCCGCGGCATCACCGATGCGCTGCTCGGGCTCGTGTTGCTCGCGGAGCAGCAGGACCAGGCGTTCGAATCGCGTCTGAACGAGATCCGCGAACGTCACATCGGCATTGCCGAAGCGGTGCTCAGGCCCGGTGGCGCAGCCGCGTACGTGAGCGAGCTGAAGAGCGACTGTCGCGACATCCTCGGCATCCTGCAGACCGTGCGCCTGATCCGCTCGGCGGCGCAGAACGTGCGCGACCTGGTCGCCGGCTTCGGCGAGATCTGGTCCACGCGCCTGTTCACGGCGCTGCTGCGCGAGCACGCGAACATCAAGGGTGGCGTCGAGTGGCTCGACGCGCGGCGCGTGGTGCAGGTCGAATGGGGTCCGCTGGGTCCGATCGTCCAGTGGGACGAGTCGCGGCGCAAGATGCACGCCGAGCTCAAGCCGGGATTCAACGGCACGCTGGTGGTGACCGGTTTCATCGCTGCCGACAAGCGCGGCATCCAGACGACGCTCGGACGCAACGGCAGCGACTTCTCGGCCTCGATCTTCGGCGCCCTGCTGCAGGCGCGCGAGATCCACATCTGGACCGACGTGGATGGCGTGCTGTCGGCAGACCCGCGCCTGGTGCCGGATGCGCAGGTGATCGATTCGCTCTCGTACAGCGAAGCGATGGAGCTCGCCTATTTCGGCGCCAAGGTGATCCACCCGCAGACCATGGCGCCCGCGGTGGACGACGGCATCCCGATCTGGATCCGCAACACGTTCGCGCCCGA
This sequence comes from Steroidobacteraceae bacterium, assembly GCA_035761885.1. GTDB lineage: Bacteria > Pseudomonadota > Gammaproteobacteria > Steroidobacterales > Steroidobacteraceae > DASTQG01. Next base: position 987 of record DASTQG010000379.1, read on the forward strand.
AAAGGCCGGCACGCTGATCTGCTCCGCGCCCGAGTCGCAGTTGCAGGTCAAGGGCATCACGAGCATCGACGGCATCGCGCTCGTGAACCTGGAAGGCGCCGGCATGATCGGCGTTCCGGGCACCGCGCACCGCCTGTTCGGCGCGCTGCGCGACGAGAGCATCTCCGTCATCGTGATCTCGCAGGGCAGCTCCGAGCACTCCATCTGTTTCGCCATCCCGGAGGGGCAGGCCGCGCGCGCCGAGCAGGTGGTGCGTCGTGCCTTCGAGGGCGAGCTGCGCCAGGGACAGATCCAGAGCGTGGAAGTCGATCGCGGGCTGAGCATCCTCGCCGTCGTGGGCGACGGCATGGCGGGCGCGCACGGCGTTGCCGCCAAGGTCTTCTCGGCGCTGGGCGATGCTGCGGTGAACGTTCGGGCGATCGCGCAGGGCGCATCGGAGCGCAACATTTCCGTCGTCATCGACGGCCGCAGCGCCGCGAAAGCGTTGCGCGCGGTGCACTCGAGCTTCTACCTGTCGCCGCATACGGTTTCGATCGGCGTCATCGGCCCCGGCACGGTCGGACGCGTGTTCCTCGATCAGCTCGCCGGCCAGGCCGCGCGCCTGCGCGAGGATTCCAAGCTCGATCTGCGCGTGCGCGGCATCGCCAGCTCGCGGCGCATGCTGCTCAACGACGCGGGCGTGGACCTGTCGCGCTGGCGCGAGCTGCTGGAGCGCGAGGGCAAGCCGCTGGACCTCGGCGCGTTCACGCAGTTCGTGCAGGCCGATCACCTGCCGCACGCCGTGATGGTCGACTGCACTGCGAGCGGGGAGGTGGCGGCACGCTATGGCGAGTGGCTGTCCGCCGGCATTCATGTGGTCACGCCGAACAAGAAGGCGAACAGCAGCGAGCTGGCGTCTTACCGCGCTCTGCGCGAGGCGCGGCGCGCGGCAGGCACGCACTACCTGTACGAAGCCACGGTGGGCGCCGGCCTGCCGGTGATCCAGACGCTGCGTGACCTGCGCGACACGGGCGATGCGATCGCGAGCATCGAGGGAATCCTCTCCGGCACGCTCGCATACCTGTTCAACACCTACGATGGCAAGACGCCGTTCTCCTCGATCGTGAAGGCGGCCAAGCAGAAGGGTTACACCGAGCCCGATCCGCGCGACGACCTGTCGGGCATGGACGTGGCGCGCAAGCTCATCATCCTGGGGCGCGAGATGGGCCTGGAGCTGGAGCTGAGCGACGTGAAGGTCGAGACCCTGGTGCCCAAGGGCCTCATGAAGTGCACCAGCGAGGAGTTCCTCGAGCGACTGCCGGAGTACGACAACGCAATGCTCGAGCGCTTCGAGGCCGCGCGCGCCGCCGGCAAGGTGCTGCGCTACGTGGGACGCATCGACGCCAAGGGCACCGCGACCGTGGGCCTGGTGCAACTGGATGCGCGCCACCCCTTCGCGGCCATCGCGCTCACCGACAACGTGGTGCGCTACGCGACCCGCCGTTACTGCGACAACCCGCTGATCGTCCAGGGCCCCGGTGCAGGTCCGGAAGTGACCGCCGGCGGCGTGTTCTCCGATCTGCTGCGCCTGTGCGCGTACCTCGGCGCGAAGCTGTGACGTGCCGATGAGGGAGCAGGCCACCGCGTTTGCGCCGGCCACGGTCGGCAACGTCGGAATCGGATTCGACATCCTCGGTCACACGGTGCAGAGCGTCGGTGACCGCGTCACCGCGCGGCGCACGCAGACGCAGGGCGTGCGCATTCGTGCCATCGCGGGCGTGCAGACGGACCTGCCGCTCGAGCCCGAGCGCAACACCGCCGGCAAAGCCGCGATGAGCCTGTGGCAGGCGAGCGGCGAGCCCGGCGGGGTGGAGCTGGAGATCGAGAAAGGCATTCCGCTCGGTTCGGGGCTGGGTGGCTCGGCAGCATCGGCGGTGGCGGCGGTCGTTGCCGTGAATGCCTTGCTCGCCAGGCCGCGCACCACGCTCGAGCTGCTCAAGTTCGCCATGCACGGCGAGCAGGTTGCGAGCGGCTCGATCCACGTCGACAACATCGCGCCCTCGCTGTTCGGCGGACTGGTGCTGACGGTGGGCGTCGACAATCCGCGCATCAAGCAGATCCCGGTGCCGGCGAGCATCCGCTGCGTGCTGGTGCATCCGCACATGTTCCTGTCCACGCGCGAGGCACGTGGCATTCTGAGTCGCACGGTGACGCTGTCCGACTTCGTGTGGCAGACCGCCAACCTGTCGGGATTCATCTCGGGGTGCTACTCCAACGACCTGGACATGATTCGCGAGTCGCTCGAGGACGTGGTGATCGAGCCGCAGCGCCAGGCTCTGATTCCGGGCTTTCTCGACGTACGTGCTGCGGCCATGGGCGGTGGCGCGCTCGGTTGCTCGATCTCCGGAGCTGGTCCCACTGTCTTCGCCTGGTGCGAGGAGCCGAACGCTGCGCGCATCCGCGACGCCATGGCCGCCGCATTCCAGTCGCACGGTCTGCCGAGCGACGCCTGGATCACCTCCATCGAGCCGGTCGGGGCGCGTCTGTTGTGACCGTACGATGAAGTTTCACAGCACGCGCAACGCGGCGCACACCGCCACACTGAGCGAGGCGATCGCGCAGGGCATCGCCCCGGACGGCGGACTCTTCGTGCCGCAAGCCCTCCCGCGACTGGACGTCGCGAGGCTCGCGGGCCTCTCGCTGCCCGACACCGCCCGCGCGGTGCTCGCGCCGTTCTTCGCCGGTGACGAGCTCGAGGGCGAGCTCGGCGACATCGTCGCAGAAGCTTTCGACTTTCCCGCGCCGCTGGGGGCCATCGAGGGCGAGCTCGAAGTCCTGGAGCTGTTCCACGGCCCCACGGCCGCGTTCAAGGATTTCGGAGCGCGGTGCCTGGCGGCGGCGCTCCAGCGCATCGAAGGCCGGCGTGCACGCGAGCCCCTCACGATCCTGGTGGCGACCTCGGGCGACACCGGCGGCGCGGTGGCCGCGGCGTTCCATCGGCGGCCGAACGTCCGGGTCGTGGTGCTCTATCCGCGCGGACTGGTGTCGCCGCGCCAGGAGCAGCAGCTCACCTGCTGGGGCGACAACGTGCTCAGCGCTTCGGTTGCGGGCACGTTCGACGATTGCCAGCGCATGGTGAAGGAGGCGCTCGCCGACCCCGCGCTGCGCGAGCGCCACCGCTTTTCGTCGGCCAACAGCATCAACATCGGCCGGCTGCTGCCGCAGGTGGTGTACTACGCCGCCACGAGCGTGGACGTGCACCGCCGTACCGGACGCGACGCTTCCTTCATCGTGCCGAGCGGCAACCTCGGCAACGCCATGGCCTGCGCCTGGGCACGCTGCATGGGCCTGCCGATCGGCCGCATCGTGCTCGCACACAATGCCAATCGCACGGTGCCGGACTATTTCACTTCCGGAGAGTGGCGCCCGAGGCCGAGCGTTGCGACGCTCGCTTCGGCCATGGATGTGGGCAACCCCAGCAACATGGAACGCCTGCGCCAGCTGCTGGAGCAGGTGCGTGCGTTGCGCGGCAAGCTCAGCGCGGCGAGCGTGGGCGATGAAGCGATCCGGGACCGGATCCGGGCGGACTATCGCAGCCGGGGGCGCACCTGGTGCCCGCACACGGCGGTGGCGGCGGAAGTGCACGCGCGCATGCAACGCGAGCAGCGCGATGCGCGGCACTGGGTGCTGGTGGCCACGGCGCACCCCGCCAAGTTCAGTGAGATCGTCGAGCCGCTGATCGGTGCGACCGTGCCGGTGCCGCCGGCACTGGCGGCCCTGCTCGATCTTCCCCGGCACGTGAGCGAAATCGACGCTAACCTATCGTCTCTGTCTCGTATCCTTGCAACCGCATGTTCGACTCCCTGAGCAAGATCGATCCGCAGCTGGTCGCCTATACGATCGTCGCGCTCGCCGGCGCGATGCTCCTGTTCTGGTTGTGGCAGCGCTACCGGCGATTCCTGGTCCGCAGGAGCATCCGCGCAACCATCGACGCGGTGGCGTACGAGTTCCTCGCCGACGTGCTCATCACGGACGGCATGGACGGCTTTTTCCATTTCGATTTCCTGCTGCTCACGCAGCGCGGAATCCTGGTCCTGGACCTGCGCGAGATACCCGGCGTGATCTTCGGCGGCGACCAGATGGACGAGTGGACCGTGATGACGCGCCGGCGTCGCTTCACGTTCGCCAATCCCCAGGGTCCGCTCCTCGACCGCATCGCCGCCATCAAGCAGCTGGCGGGCGACACGCCCGTGGAAGGGCGCATCGCATTCACATCGCGCTCCAAGTTTCCCAAGGGGCGCCCCAAGTCGGTGCTGATGCTCGATTCGCTGCGCGTGGAGTACGCGCCGGTGGACAAGAACGCCATGGCGTCCGCCGTCGCGCGTTTTCGGCCCGGCTGGGAATCCGTCAAGCAGATCGCCCGGCCGAGCGACATCGCCCGGCCGTAGCCGGTACCGGACATTGCAAATTGCAATTCTCGGTGCTGCGCTCGCCGAGAATTGCAAATTGCAAAGTCCGGTACCTATCTCGCGGCGTGCGCGGCGAGGATGTCGGCCGTGCAGGCCGTGACTTTTTGCGCGGTCGCGATGTCGAGGAACTCGTTGGGTCCGTGCGCGTTCGAGTGCGGACCGAGAACGCCCGTCACGAGGAACTGCGTGCCCGGAAAGCGCTCCCCGAGCATGCCCATGAACGGGATGCTGCCCCCGGTCCCCATGAACATCGCTTCACGTCCGAAGTGAGCGCGCGAGCTCGCGTGCATCGCGCTCTCCAGCCACGGTTCGACGGCCGGCGCGTTCCAGCCACCCATCGCTGAAGCGACTTCGAAGCTCACGCGCGCGCCATACGGCGGATTGTGTTCCAGCGTGCGCTTGATGAGCTGCGCGGCTGCCCTGGAATCGGTCGTGGGTGCAAGGCGGAATGACAGCTTGGCCTGCACCTGCGGCACGAGGACGTTGCCGGCATTGGCGAGCGCCGGCAGCCCGTCGATGCCGGTGATCGTGAGCGTCGGCTTCCAGGTCGAATTCAGCAGCAGATCGAGCGGATCGTTGGAGACCGCCTGCACGCCGGGAGCGAGCGGCATGCGCTCGCGCACGCCCGCGCCCAGCACCGCTGCCGTCGCCGCGGCCTGCTGCCGACGTTGCGCCGGAATCTGCGCGTACAGCGGCTCCAGCAGCAGGTCGCCGGTGATTTCGTGTTCCACGCGCGAGAGGAGCTGGCGCAGGATGCGCACGCTCGAAGGCGCGATGCCGCTGCCGGCGCCGGAATGCACGCCTTCGGTGAGCACTTGCACGGACAGCGTGCCGATGAGATTGCCGCGCAGCGAGGTGGTCGCCCAGAGCTGATCGTAGTTGCCGCATTCGGCATCCAGGCACACCACCAGCGTGGGCGTGCCGATGCGCGGGGCGAGGGCGTCGACGTGCGCAGGCAGGTCCGGGCTGCCGCTCTCCTCGCCGGCCTCGATCAGTATCACGCAGCGCGCATGCGGCACACCCTGCTCGCGCAACGCGCGGATCGCCGTCAGCGAAGAGAAGATCGCATAGCCGTCGTCGGCGCCGCCGCGCCCATAGAGTCTGCCGTCACGCAAGACCGGCTCCCACGGCGCGAGGCCCTCGTGCCAGCCCGCGAATTCCGGTTGCTTGTCCAGATGCCCGTAGAGCAGCACGCAGTCGTCGATCTCGCCGGGAACGTTGACGAAGAGGACGGGCGTGCGTCCGGGGATGCGCATGATCTCCACGGTCGCACCGGGAATCTCCTGCGCCCGACACCAGCCCGCCATGAGCTGGATCGCGCGTTCCATGTGGCCGTTCGCCTCCCACTTCGGGTCGAAGGCCGGGGACTTGTTGGGGATACGGACGTACTCGGTGAGCACGGGCAGGATCGAGCGCTCGAATTCACCAGCCACGAAGCGCTGGAGTGACGCCGGTTCGAGAGTCGTTTTCATTGTCATATCAATAAGTTAAATAACATTACTCAAGTGAAGGATTGGTCGTCTGCAAGTTGAAGAACCGCCGTGCGTTCGCCGTCGTCGCCGCAGCCACCTGCGCGGGGCTCTCACCGCGCGCCGACGCCACAGCCTTCAGAACGTGCGCAAGGTACATGGGTTCATTGCGCCGCGTGGCGGGTTTGGGCGAGAGGTCGCGCGGCAGGAGGTAAGGGCCGTCTGTCTCGAGCATGAGCCGATCGGCGGGTATGCGCGCCACCAGCTCCTTGAGGTGCGCTCCGCGGCGCTCGTCGCAGATCCATCCGGTGATCCCGATCGAGAGGCCGGCCGCGAGGTAATCGTCGAGCTCGGCCGCGTTGCCAGTGAAGCAATGCGCCACGCCGCCGCGCAGCGCAGGCAGGAACTCGCGCAGCACGCGCATGAAATCCGTGTGCGCGTCGCGCTGATGCAGGAAGACGGGACGGCCGATGCGCGCGGCGAGCTCGAGCTGCCAGCGAAAGGCACGCTCCTGGTCGGCGTGCGGCGAGTAGTTGCGAAAGAAATCCAGTCCGCATTCTCCGCTGGCCACGACCTCGGGTGCGCGCAGCAGCGCTGCCAGCTCGGGAAGATGATGCTCGTGAAGATCGCGCGCGTGGTGGGGATGGACGCCCGCGGTGGCGTGCAGAACGCCGGGGTGGCTGCGGACGAGCTCGATGGCGCGCCGCGTGCTCTCCAGGCTCGAGCCGGTCACCACCATCTGCACGACGCCGGCCTCGTGCGCGCGCGCCAGGACTCGCTCGCGGTCGGCGTCAAAACTGTCGTGCGCCAGGTTGATACCGATGTCCACGAGCTCTGCTTTCATCCTGCGCATTGCATGCTATCTTTGCGCGCCCAGCAAGCCTCATCCGACGTTCCTCGAGCCAGCCGATGCCTCTCGACCAGCAGTCCCTCGATGCGCTTCGGATGCCGCGCAGCGACGACGCGAGCCGCTCTCGCTCATTCTCGGGCCCATCGCGCCGCTACCTGTGGCTCGGCGCGGTCGCGCTGGTAATCGTGGCGCTTCTGTCTGTCCTGCTGCTGCGCGGGGGCGAGGCCACGGAAGTCCAGACGGCCAGCGCCCGAGCGGTGCAGGGCTCCTCGCAGGCAGCGGTTCTGAACGCATCGGGTTATGTGGTGGCGCGGCGACTCGCCACCGTTTCTTCCAAGGTGACCGGCAAGATCGATGAGGTGCTCATCGAAGAGGGTGCCAGCGTGCAGGCGGGGCAGGTGCTCGCACGCCTGGATCCCACCACCGCGCGCGCTCAGCATCAGCTTGCATCCAAGCAACTGGACGCTGCGCGCAGCGCCCTGCAGGAAGTCCGGGTGCGGCTGGCGGAGGCCGAGCGTGCGCTGGTTCGCACGCGCAAGGTGAGAGAGCAGAACCTGGTGAGCGAAACCGCGCTCGACGAAGCCGAGTCCGAGGTGAAGGCGCTGCAGGCGCGGCTCACCGCGCTGGAAGGCGACGTGGCGGTCGCGGCCAGCGGGCTGGAATTGCGCCAGCGCGATCTCGACGACCTGGTGATCCGCGCGCCGTTTACCGGCGTGGTGATTTCCAAGGACGCGCAGCCCGGCGAGATGGTGTCGCCGATCTCGGCGGGCGGCGGCTACACGCGCACGGGCATCGCCACGATCGTGGACATGGATTCGCGCGAGATCGAGGTCGACGTCAACGAGGCGTTCATCAACCGGGTGCGTGCGGGACAGCGCGTCGAAGCGGTGCTCGACGCATACGCTGATCTGGTGCTGCCGGCGCGCGTGATCAACATCGTGCCGACCGCGGACCGGCAGAAAGCGACGGTGCGGGTGCGCATCGGCTTCGATCAACTCGATGCGCGCATCCTGCCCGACATGGGCGTGAAGGTGCGTTTCCTCGAAGAGGGACCGCAGCCAGCCGCCGATGCGCCGCGCGCACTGGCGCTGATCCCGACGTCGGCGATCGCGAGCGCCGACGGCAAGAGCTATGTCTGGATCGTGAACGACGATGTCGTCGAGCGGCGTGCGGTGAGCACCGGCCGCGAACGCGGCGAGGAGATCGAAGTGGTCGCCGGCCTGCGCGCGGGCGACGTCGTGGTTGCGCCCGCGGTGGAAGGTCTCAAGGACGGCGACAAGGTCAAGCTCAAGGCATCCTGAGCGCTGCAAACAGCAAGAGGTGACAGATGGCCGAGGCTCCGTTGGTCCGGGTTCGTGGATTGCGCAAGAACTATCAGCGCGGCGCGGAAACCGTGCACGTGCTCGACGGGCTGGATCTCGAAGTGCCGCGTGGCGATTTCGTCGCGCTCATGGGCCCCTCGGGTTCGGGCAAGTCGACGCTGCTCAATCTCATCGGCGGACTGGACCGGCCGACCGAAGGCAGCATCGAAGTCGGTGGCAACCGCATCGACCAGCTGCCCGAGGGCCAGCTCGCGCGCTGGCGCGCGGACAACATCGGTTTCGTGTTTCAGATGTACAACCTGCTGCCGGTGCTCACGGCGGCGCGCAACGTCGAGCTGCCGCTGCTGCTGACCAAGCTCGGCGGGGCGCAGCGCGCGCAACGCGTGCAGGCGGCACTCGCGCTGGTCGGCCTTTCCGATCGCGCCAGGCACAAGCCCGGCGAGCTGTCCGGCGGCCAGGAACAGCGTGTCGGCATCGCGCGCGCGATCGTCACGGATCCGACGCTGCTGCTGTGCGACGAGCCCACGGGCGACCTCGACCGCAAGTCGGGCGATGAAATCCTCGACCTGTTGCAGGCGCTCAATCAGCAGCACGGCAAGACAATCATCATGGTGACACACGATCCGCGCGCGGCGGCGCGGGCGCGGCGCACGGTGCACCTCGAGAAGGGCAGCCTGGTGCAGGAAGCGGCGTGATGCTCAAGTTCCTGCCCCTCGTCTGGTCCAACCTTCGCCGGCGCAAGCTGCGCCTCGCCTTCACGCTCGCCTCGATCTTCATCGCCTTCCTCCTGTATTCGTTCCTGGAGGCCATGCGCTATGGCTTCAGCGTCGGCGTCGACCTGGCGGGCGCCGACCGCCTGATGACGCTGCAGAAGGTCTCGATCATCCAACCGCTGCCCGCGTCCTACGGCAACCGCATCCGCGGCGTGAAGGGCGTGAAGCGCGTGAGCTCCACGACGTGGTTCGGCGGGGTGTACCAGAACGAGAAGAACCAGGTACCGGTGTTTCCCGTGGATGCGGAGACCTACCTGGAGATCTATCCGGAAATGGTGGTTCCGCCGGAGCAACGGCGGGCCTGGCTCTCCGAGCGCACCGGAGCTCTCGCAGGCCGCGCAATCGCGGATCTGTATGGCTGGAAGGTGGGCGACGTGGTGCCGATGCGCTCGAGCATCTGGCGCAAGAGCGACGGCAGCGACACGTGGGAGCTGAAGATCAGCGGCGTCTACGACGTCAAGGAGGGCATGGGCGACACGCGCAACATGCTCATGCACTACGACTACTTCAACGAGGCGCGCGGCCCCGCCACCCAGGATCTGGTGGGCTGGTACGTGCTCCAGCTCGATGACCCCCAGCAGGGTCCGCAGATC